>JAMNXK010000587.1 GCA_023653245.1 Tagaea sp. | reverse complement strand
TCGCCATAGCCGTTGAACAGCTGCGTGGGCACGCGCCGGTTGGTGCCGATCAATTCCTCGGTCGCCTGGCTCCAGCGCGGATGGGCGACGCGCGGATTGACGTTGGCCCAGAACCCGTATTCGGCCGCTTGCAGCCCTTCCCAGAAGGTCTTCGGCCGCTCGGCCACGAAAGCGAAGCGCACGATCGATTTCACGCATTTGAAGCCGTATTTCCACGGCGTCACCAAGCGCAGCGGCGCGCCGTTCTGGCGCGGGATCGGCTTGCCGTAAAGGCCGGTGGCGATGAAGGACAGTTCGTTCATCGCCTCGTCGATCGCCAGCCCCTCGGTATAGGGCCAGGGATACCAGCTCGCGCGCTGGCCCGGGGCCACGCGCGCGTTCTGGAAGGTCTGCATGACCAGGTATTTCGCGTCGGATTTGGGCTCGCACCACTCGACGAATTGCTTGAGCGTGAAGCCCGACCACGGCACGGTCATCGCCCAGGCTTCCACGCAGCGGAAACGGTAGACGCGCTCCTCCAGCGTCATCGCCTTCAGGATGTCGTCGAAACCCACGGTGCGCGGCTTGTCGACCAGGCCTTCGATGCGCACTTCCCAGGGCCGCAAGGGCAAAGCCTGCGCCGCGCGCCAGATCGATTTCGACGTGCCGAATTCGTAGAAATTGTTGTAGGTCGTCGCGTCGCTCTCGGCCGTGAGGTCGCGATCGACGCGATAGCGCATGTTGCGCATGACCGGGTAGAGACCGGCGGTCGGATCGGGCGGCGGCGCGCCTTGGGCGTGCGCCAGGCCGGGGGCGAGCAGGCCCGCACCGGCCGCGAGACCCGCACCCAGCGCGTGCCGGCGGGTGAAATGGGCTTCGGGAGTGACTTCGCGTTCGGGGATTTCCCAGCCACGCCGACGACGGATCAACATTCCTGACCTCCGTTTGGGTGCTACCCGTTCGCTCTACGCCCGAAAGACGTTACTAGATCGCCCGCTCGCGCGAGCGGCGCCGGGCGCGCAAGGAATCGACCTGGGCCTTGGCGCCGGGCATGTGCGGATGGATCGCCAGCGCCTTTTCGAAGGCGTCGAGCGCCTTTTCGGGCTGGTCGAGGCGCAAGGCGATCATCCCCAGGCCCGACAGCGCGCCGAAATGCCGCGGCTCGAGCGCCAGCGTCTTTTCGGCGTCTTTGCGCGAATCCTCCATCCGGCCGAGTTGGAACAGGATGGTCGCCCGGCGGTTCCAGCCTTCGGCGTAATCGGGCTTGAGGTTGACGATCGCGTCGAACAGCGCGAAGGCGCCGTACAAATCCCCGCGCTGCTGGGCGTCGAGACCCAGGCGCATCAGCGAATTGGCGCCGCCGTCTTGCGGATCGAGCCACGTCTGCCATATCTGCGCCTCGATCGGCTGCGCTTCGCGCGCGTCGTTGGCGGCTTTGAGGCGCTCGAACAGCCGGTCGAGGCGGGATTCGGCGAACGCGCGCGGTGCGGCGACGGCACCCGCCAGCAGCCCCAGAATCGCCCGTCTTCCCCAGCGTTTCATGGGCCCAAGAATGCGCGTCCCGGCTGCCGCTGTAAAGCGGAGGGATGCTTGCAATTTCCGCCCTTGGATTGTCTAACTGGCGCCATGAGTGCGGACATACATTTCGCCCGGGATTACGCGAGCGCGCGGGAGAAATTCCTCGCCGCCGCCAAGCCGCATGCCGCCCGGCATCGCGCGCTGCAGAACCCGCTGCGCGGGCCGCGCGGCGAGAAGCTCTATTGCGACGCGGTGTGGGCTGGCCCCGCCGCCGCCGAGCGCGTTCTGGTGACGATCTCCGCCACCCATGGCGTCGAGGGGTTTTGCGGCTCGGGCGCGCAAACGGCATGGTTCGCCACCGGCGCGTGGCGGGAAATCCCCAAGGACGTGGCGCAGCTGCATCTGCATGCGGTCAATCCGTACGGCTTCGCTTGGCTGCGCCGTGTGACCGAGGACAATGTCGATCTCAACCGCAATTTCGTCGACCATGTCCGGCCCTATCCCGAAAGCCCGGCCTACGAAAAGCTGCATTCGGCGATCTGCCCCGGCGAATGGTCCGATGCGTCGCGCGCGGCCAGCGCCGCCGTGCTCGCCGACTACGCCAAGCGCAACGGCGAGTTCAAGCTTCAGGAAGCGATCTCGTCGGGCCAGTATTCGCATCCCGATGGCGTGTTCTTCGGCGGCCACGCGCCGACTTGGTCGCATCGGACGATCCGCACGGTGTTCGCCGAATGGCTGGGCCGCGCCAAGACGCTCGGCATCGTGGATTTCCACACCGGGCTGGGCCCGCGCGGCTACGGCGAACTGATCGGCGGCCTGCCGCCCGGCCACCCCGGCCATGCGCTCGCCCAAGCCTGGTACGGCGCCGAGCTGACCTCGCCGGAGATGGGCACATCGACCTCGCCCGTGCTGCACGGCACGAATACGGAAGGCTTCGCGCGCTTCCTGGCGCATGCGCGCTTCGCGGCCATAGCGCTCGAATACGGCACGCTGCCGGTCGGCGACGTGCTCGACGCCATCCGCGCCGATAACTGGCTGCATCTGCACGGCGACATCGCAAGCGACGACAGCCGGCGCATCAAGACCCAGATGCGCGACGCCTTCGCCCCCGCCGATGCCGCGTGGCGCGCGGCCGTGTGGACGCGCGCCGAAGAGATTCTCCGCAAGACCGCTTTCGGTCTCGCGAATTCCTGAGCTCCGGAGTTCCCCCATGTCCTTGCGCGCCCAGCTCACCGACGCCCTCAAAGAGGCGATGAAGGCCAAGGATA
>JAMNXK010000586.1 GCA_023653245.1 Tagaea sp. | reverse complement strand
CTGGGCGGCGTGTTCTACGCCTTCTACTACAACAACCTGTTCCCTTCGCAGGTCTTCGACATTTCGCGCTCGATCGAGATGATCCTCGCCCCCATCGTCGGCGGGCTGGGCACGCTGTTCGGCCCCATCGTGGGCGCGTTCATCCTCACACCTTTGGGCGAAGGCCTGATCGCCGCGACCGAGCGCGCGGGCCTGGATGCGCCCGGCACCAAAGCCGTGTTCTACGGCTTGGCGCTGATGGCCATCGTCTACGCCGTGCCGTCGGGCGTATGGCCGTGGCTCAAGAAGCGGTTGGGCCTCGCATGAGCACGTTGTTGTCGGTCAAGGGCGTCTCCAAGCGCTTCCGCGGGCTGGTCGCGGTCGATCAAGTGTCGTTCGAGGTGGCGCGCGGCCAAATCTACGCCGTGATCGGGCCGAACGGGGCGGGCAAGACCACGCTGTTCAACCTGATCGCCGGGGTCTACCGGCCCGACGGCGGATCGATCGCGTTCGAGGGCGCGCGCATCGACGGGCTTGCGCCCGAGAAAATCTGCGCGGCCGGGATCGCGCGCACGTTCCAGATCGTGCGGCCCTTTCCGGGGCTGACGACGCTGGAGAACGCGACGATCGGCGCGCTGCTGCGCGAGTCCGATCCCGAAGCGGCGCAAGCGCGCGCGGGCGAAATCCTCCGGCGCTTGGACCTTTGGGACAAGCGCGACGCCAAGGCGGGCGCGCTGACATTGCCCGACCGCAAGCGCCTGGAAGTGGCGCGCGCGCTGGCGACGTCGCCCAAACTGCTGCTGCTCGACGAGGTGATGGCGGGCTTGCGGCCGACCGAGACCGACCGCATCGTCGCGATCCTCAAGGATCTGGCGCGCGAGACGGGCGCGACCATCCTGCTGATCGAGCACGTGATGCGCGCGGTGATGGCGCTGGCCGAGCGTATCCTCGTGCTCCATCACGGGGCGGCGCTGGTCGAGGGCGCGCCCGAGGACGTGGTGCGCGACAAACGCGTGCTCGATTCCTATCTCGGCGCGGAGGCGCTGGGCTGATGCTCGCGATCCGCGATCTCGACGTGTTCCATGGCGACGCGCAGGCGCTCGATTCCGTTTCCTTGGACGTGACGCAAGGCGGCATCGTCGCCATCGTCGGCGCCAACGGGGCCGGCAAGACCTCGCTGATCCGCGCCGTCGCCGGCATGCTGCGTCCGCGCAAGGGCTCGATCCGTTTCAAGGACCGCGAGATCGCGGGGCTGCCGTCGCACCTGGTCTGCGATCTGGGGATCGGCCAGGTCGCCGAGGGGCGGCAGGTGTTCCCGAGCTTGAGCGTGCGCGAGAATCTGGAGATGGGCGCCATGCTGCCGCGCGCGCGCGGCCATCGGACGCGCAATCTCGAACGCGGGCTCGCGCTGTTTCCCAAGCTCAAGGAGCGCTACGGCCAGGCGGCGGGCACGCTCTCCGGCGGCGAGCAGCAGATGCTGGCGATCGCGCGCTGCCTGATGGGCGAGCCCGAACTCGTGATGTTCGACGAGCCCTCGCTGGGACTGGCGCCCACCGTGACCCAGGAAGTGTTGCGCGCCATCCGCGATCTCGCGGCCGGCGGGCTCACTTGCGTGCTCGTCGAGCAGAACGTCGCGGTGTCGCTCAAGCTCGCGCATCACGGCTATGTGCTGGAGAACGGGCGCGTCGTCCTGTCCGGGACCGGCGAAGCCCTGCTCGCCGACGACCGCGTGCGCCGCGCGTATATGGGGTTGTGACACCCTTTCGTCATCCGCGCGCGAGCGAAGCGAGACGCGGGGATCTCGAATAGATCGGTCGCGCCGAAGGCGCGGCGTTCCTTGACGAGACCCCCGGGTCGGGGCTGCGCCCCGCCCGAGGGTGACGAAAAATGGTCAAACCCTCGGCACGCTCGAATAGAGCGACACGAACAGGAAGCGCTTTTGCGCTTCCGCGATCGGCACGTCGTCGTCCATCCAATTCATCGTGTCGGGCGCGAAGACGCGGAAATCGCGCCACGCGCCTTGGCGGCGCAGATACAGATACGCGGCACGCAAGGCGATCTGGTCGAGCGTCCACGCGGCTTGGCGCGCTTCGAGGAAATGCCGGCAATAGGCGCCGACCAGGGCCGCGAAGTCGCGCGCGGCCGGGGTGTCGCCGGCATAGACCATCGTGGCCAGCAGATGGTTGGCGAAATCGTAGCGGATCTTGACGTTCGCGCCCGCATCGGCGGCGGCCAAGTCGTCGAGCCAAGGGCGCGGATCGCGCGTCGGCGCCAGATCGATGTCGCAAACGAGAATGGGCCGCCGATAGCGCGCGAGCAGCGCGGGCAATACGAGAAAGCGCGCGCAAGAGTAATAGGTCTTGGCCGGGAGATGGCCGTGCGGACCGTCGAAGCGCGTAAGGTCGACGGTCTCGCGCGTCACCGCGAAATCGAGATGGCCGAGGGTCAGGTCCTTGACGCGAGCGAGGCGCGCTTCGCTCTCGGGCGTGGGGTTGACCACGTGCAGATGCAACGCGATTCCCGGCGCGCGCGCGGCGAGATTGCCCGCCAGCAGCTCGGCGAAGCGCGCGGCATAGCCCGCATCGGCGGCGGCGAACACCAAGGGCGTGTCGCCGGCGGCGTACGCGCCTTCGGGTGCCGCACCGATCTCGCGCGGCAGCGCCTCGAAGAACCCGTCGTCGAGCCGGATTTGGCGGGCGATCGCGCGCGTGTCGAGATGCGCGTCGGCGCCGGCGGGGCCCGGGATATCGCCCCAGCGCGCGAAGGCTTCGGTGGCACCCGCGACGTCGT
>JAMNXK010000585.1 GCA_023653245.1 Tagaea sp. | reverse complement strand
GGGCGGGTGCGCTCGCCCAGGCGGCGGATGAGCTCGTCGAGGATTTCCTGCGAGCGCTGCAGCTGGCCCTCGCCCAGGCCGGGGATGCGCTGGAACGCGTCGGTCAGGTTGCCGTTGTTGCCTTCGATGTCGCGGCCCGCCGGATCGACGTCGGCTGTGTTGCGGTCGCCGAAGGCGTCGTCGCCCTGGCCTTCGCCTTCGCCCTCGCCTTGGCCGAAGCGCTCCATCATCTGGCGCATCGCTTCGCGTGCGCCGGCGCGCAGCTGGTCGAGCGCGTCCATCTGGGGCCTGAGCGCCCGGCCCGGCTGCCCGCGGCGCAGCTGGTCGGCGGAATTGCCCATCGAGCCTTCGGCTTGGCCGAAGCCGTCGGGCGCGCCGCCGAGCATCTCCTCGAGCTGGCGCATCATGTCGGCGAGCGCGCCGCGCAGCGAATCCTGTTCGCTGGCTTCGCCGTCGCCGTCGCCGCCTTCGCCTTGCTGGCCCTGGCCTTGACCTTGTTGGCCTTGCTGGCCCTGCTGACCTTGCTGGCCGGGACGGAACTGGCCCGGGCGGTTCTGCTGCGAGCGGCGGAAGGTGCGGTCGATCAAACCTTGCTGGCGCTGCATCAGCTCCTGCAGCCCGCGCATCATCTCCTGCGCTTGGGAATCGCCGGGCTGGCCTTGCTGCTGGCCGTCGCGATTGGCTTGCTGGGTGCGCAGATTCTCGAGCATCTCCTGCAGGCGGGCGAGCAGGTCGCGCGCGGCGTCGCGCGCGCCGGTGCGCGCGAGCTGGCGGGCCTGATCGAGCAGGCGCTGCAGATCCGAGCGCTCCATGCGCTGCGCGCGCTCGTTGGGATCGCGGCGCTGGGCCTGTTCGGGATTGCGCAAGGCTTGCTCGACCATCGCCTGGAGATAGCGGTCGATCGCCTGCTGCAGCTCGCGCATCAGCCGCTCGATCTCCTCGTCGGTGGCGTTGTTGGCGAGCGCGTCCTGCAGGCGCTGCTGGATCGCGCGCAACTCGCGCTCGGCCGACGACAGGCGCCCGTCTTCGATGCGCAAGGCGAGGTCCCACATCAACGATTGCATCTCGTCGATGGTCGCGGGCGAGCCGTTGCGGATCAGGCGCTGGGCGGCGACGCGCAAGCCCATGAACACGACCGGATCCTCGGAGAACTGCGTGGGATTGGCGCCGATGGCCGCGAGCGCGCGCGCGACGACCGGGCGCAGCTCGGCGTTCTGGACGATCAGCTTGCGCTGCTCGACGATCGCGCGCGCCACCGGATGCTGGAACACGCGCTCGGGCAGCGTGAAATCGAGCGCTTCGGAAACGCCCGTCTGGCCCGCGAGATCGGTCGCGCGCAGGACGATCTTGACCGGCAAGCCGGCCCACGGATGGGCGGAGAGATCGTGGAAGCTCGACGCGGTCGCTTCCTTGAGGCGCGCGCCGGGCAACGGCAAGGCCAGATCGATGGGCTGGCCGGGGCCGGTCGCGTCGGGGCGGCGGATTTCGGCGGTCACGCCCGCGATTCCGTAATCGTCCTTGGCGAGGTAGTCGAGGCGCAAGGCCGCGCGCCGCGTGCGCTGCGGGGCTTGCGGGAACTCGACCGTCGGCGGCGCGTCGGGCACCAAGCGCAGCGTCCATGCGCCCATGCCGGCGAGACCTTGGTCGATCCTGAGCCGCGTGCCTTCGGTGAGCTCGGCGCTCGCGCGCCAGCTCTGCCGGCGCAAGCCGTCGGCGGTGGAATTCTCGACCGCGACGAACGCCGTCTGCTTGGCGTCGATCGACAGGCGCGGTGCCGCCGGCCCGCCGGTCACTTGCGCGATCAATTGGCTGCCGACGGGGACCGCGATCTCCCCGGCGTCGACGCGCGGAATGATCGGCGGCAAGCCCGTATAGGCCGGCGGCGTGATCCACAGATCGAGCGCGCCGGGCGCTTGGGCGGGCGTGTCCACGCCCGGGGCGAGCGCGCGGGCGAAGCGCAAGCCCGCGCTGTCGCCGCCGACGCCGATGCCGATGGCGAGCAACAGCACCAGGCCGACGCGCGTGGCCATCGGGTCGCGCAAGACCAGGCCCGGCTTGGGCCAGCTCACGCGCACTTTGGCGAGGGCCGACATCAAGCGGCGGCGATGGGCGAGCCATAGCGCCACCTGCGCCGAATCGGGCGCGCCGGCCGGCCGATCGTCGAGGCCTTGCAGCGGGCGGTGGGCGAAGCCCGAGTCTTTCTCCAAGCGCCGGCGCGCGTCCGGCGCCGCGGGCAAGGCCAGCGCCTTGCGCGCGAGGTACAGCGCCCACGCGAAACCGGCGGCGAACAGGACCAAAGCGAGCCAATGCGCCACCACCGGCAGACGCGGCAGCAGATCGAACAAAACGGCGGCGGCGAAGGCGCAGGCGATCGTGGCGGCGGGGGCGAGGGCAGGCACCGCGCGCTCCCACAGCAAAGCGAAGCGCGCGAGTAGCAGGCGCCACGTCAAAGCCGAAGCCGCCCCTTCGAGCGGGGCTTCGGCGTCGCGGCGGTCGGGACCCGTCTGGCGCATGCGCAACTCCATTGGCCCAAGTTCGCGATCATAACCCGGCGAGGGGCCGCGCGTCAGTGCGAATAGTTACGCGCGATGACGGCCTTGCCACGGCGCCAAACGGTCGGCGCCGATCAATTCGCCGAGGCTTTGGCGCGGCCGCACGACCGCCACTTTCCCCTTGCGGACAAGCAATTCGGGGGCCAAGGGCCGCGCGTTATATGTCGAGGACATGACCGAGCCATAGGCGCCCGCTTGGCGGATCGCGACCAGATCGCCCGCTTCGAG
>JAMNXK010000584.1 GCA_023653245.1 Tagaea sp. | reverse complement strand
TTGGCGCCCTTGCGCAGCGTGTTGATCGATTCGACCAGCATCAGCGCGCCGATCAGGCCGAGCACTACGACATAGGCGATCGAGATCACGAACTCGACCTGGCCCAGCGCGCGCAGCCAGGCGAAGATCTGCACGCCCAAGGACGAGCCGACGATGCCGCCCGCCAGCAGCACGCCGCCCATGCGGAAATCGACGTTGCCCCGTCGCATATGCGCGATCACGCCGGAGACCGAGGCGGCGACGATCTGCGCCGCTTCCGAGCTCACGGCCACGGCCGGCGCGATGCCGATGAAGATCAGCAAGGGCGTCATCAGGAAGCCGCCGCCCACGCCGAACAGGCCCGACAGGAATCCGACGCCGCCGCCCAAAGCGAGCAGCAGGAAGATATCGACCGACACCTCGGCGATGGGCAGATAGATCTGCAACGACGGAACCCCCGGGGCCGATAATGGTCCATTCGCGCGTCGCGGGGCAAGCGATGCGCGCGGGCGGCGTTTCGCTTTTTTGGCGGCCTCGGGTCCGATGCTCGGATCGCGCCAAGACCTGGCGGGCGAGGGCGCGGCGAACGTTGACGCGCGCGACGGGTTGCGGGATTATCGAGACCATGAACCGAGCTTGGATGGCTTTGGCGGGATTGGTAGCGGTGGGGGCGGTGGCGGTCGTGCACGACCTGCGTGACCACGCCGCGGGCAACATGTCGGCGGCCGAATGCGCCGATCTGCACGCGCAATTGGCCGCCAACGAGGCGAAGGATCCGGTGTCAGTCAAGTTCGCACGGGACATGTTTCGGCTGGGTGGCACGTGCGCGCCGCGCGATGTGGAGGGTGCCATTCGCGACATCGAGGCCGCGCTGCGCGCCGATCTACATGAGTCCGCGATCCTGCTTTACGCGGACGGGCTCTTGAATCTCGGCCAGGGCAAGCGAGCGTCAACCTGGATCAGGCCAGCGGTCGCGATCGCGCTGACCTCGAAGGGTGAGCTGGCCGGACCTTACGGCGAAGCGGACGTCTATGCGCCTTGGCTGCTCCGGGCGATCGACCGCACAAAGGCGAATTTGGATTCGGGCAATGCTGGGCGGATTACCGCCGAACTGGCCGCGTACTTCGCCCGCCCCCCGCGCGCGCCCTTTGCCGAGCGGCGTTTGGCGCGGATCGGACTGACACGGCTGGCGCGCGTCGATCCACAGGAAAGCCTCTATTGGGCAGGTCGGTTCGAGGAGTGGAACGCCAACCTACCATCGGGAACACCCCCGACGCTAATCAACTATTCCAGCGCCGTCGAATGCGGGGATCGGCGCGCGATGCGCCGGCTCGGCGCGCTGCATCTCGAAGGCAATGCGGACGAGTATCGAGGTCGCAAAGCCTATTTCGGACTCGTCCTGCTCGCCGATCCGACGGTCGAGGAGCGCGCGCTGTTGTCGGCCCTGGAGCCGCGTTTCGGCAAGACGCCTGTCGATATGTCGGATCCCCTGAATCGACAGAGCTGGAAGGACATTCACGCAATGACGTGCGCAAGTGCCCTTCGGTTCATCGCCAACCAGAACCGCTGAATCCGGGGCGTCCGGATTCAGCGGCGTGACGGTTCGTCTTATCCACCGATCACTGATCGGGCCTGATCCGGCGCCGCGCTTCGCGCTCGTGCAAGAGCTCGTCCCGCCTCGCAAGCAAAAGTCGTTGCGTTTCGAGTTGGCGATTTTGTTCAGCTACGGCGTTCGCTTCGGCTTCTCTTAGCGCAATCAAGCTTGCCTGATTCGGCAGTTGTGATGGCACCGTTTTTCCCATTCCGCGCGCCGCCCCTGTGGAATTGTTCAACCATCTTGCGCGCCCGACGATCCGATCGCCGCCTGGCCTTATCCTACGTTCGAACTCCGCCTTGGCAATGCCGCTGATCGCACCCTTTGTGGTCTCAACCACCGCACTCAGCTCTACCTCGGCTTTCTTCGCTTCACGCGCGCGGGTCGCATCCGCGAGCGCTTTAGCGGTTCTTTCGACCTCCTTCGTTTGCGCCTCAAGCGCGATTTGGGCGTTCTGGAGTTGGTTCTCCAGAAGCGGCCCCGGCAGGGTCTTCGGGTCGGGCTGGGACGTGGGACGCCCGGCCGGCGCCGCCGACGCTTCCGCCGAGGGAGGCAACGGAATCGACGGGTCCGCCGCAGCATCAAGCTCTGTCTTTGGTGGACTTGGCGTTGCGATGGGCGGTAACGAGCCCGGCCCCATCGCGATTTGCACACCCGGCTCGCGACGGGAGTTTTCCATGCCCTCCAGAATCGCCCGCGCATTCGGCCGCAGATCGTCGCGGGTGACGGGCTGGTCCTCCGTCTCCGGCGATTGCGCGGGCGCGCCGTCCTCGGGCAGGCCCTGGATTTCCTGGGCGAGGTCGAACAGGTTGATGGCTTCGGTGGCGGGCAGCCCGCGCGCAGACACGCGTTGCTCCGTCACGTTCTCGCCGCCGCGCGCCACGGCAGGGACCGCGTAGCGCGGCTTGAGGCCGTTGGTGACGCGGTCTTGGTCGATCCAGGCTTTGACGCCCGCTTCGCCGCCGGGCTTGAACGTGCCGATGGGCGGCGCCTTGGGCACCTCGCCGCCGAGATATTCGCGCTGCAGGTCGGGGCGATCCGCGAGCAACGTGACGAACTGCTTGGCCAACTCGCTGCCCTTGCCGTGATACTTCTCGACCTGCTGGGTGAGATCGCGCGCGAAGATCAGCCCCGGATCGTGGCCGTGATCCTTGTCGAGATCGCGGATGTAGCTCTCGTACTCGGGCGCGAGACCCTTGGGATCGTTG
>JAMNXK010000583.1 GCA_023653245.1 Tagaea sp. | reverse complement strand
GTGGCGGCGGTGCCGGGGCGACGCGCGCCGGTGCCGTTTGCGCGGGCGGCGGCGGCGGTGCGGGCGGTGCCGCGATCGGCGCGGGCGCGATGGGCGCCGAAGCGATCGGTGCAGGCGGTGGCGTGAAGGCGGGGGGCACGAAAGCCGGCGGCGGTGGCGGCGGAGTAAAGGCCGGGGCCTGCGCCGTTTGGGCCGGCGCGCCCAGACGCGTTCCGGTCGGCGCGCCGGTCTGGCGCGCGACGGAAGCGGGGGGGATCAATTGCGGCGATGCGGCGGCGGCGGCCGGCGTCGCGGCGCGGGAAGGCGGGACCGCGAGGCGCTGCCCGGCGCGTTGCGGGGCGCGCAGCGCGGGCGCCGCGGCTTGCGTGCCCAACTCGTCGAGAACGGTCCAATCGACCTCGACGCTCGGGCGCGGCTGGCGCAATTGCTGCTGCGCCAACGCGGGCGCGGTCATCAGGGCGAGAACGGACGCGGCGGCGAGAAGACGACGGGACATGGCCTGGACATTACCCTTGGCCCGCGCCAATCCGCAACCCGCTTGGCGGGCGATTCAGCCGGCGGTTCCCGAGCCGCCATGTTCGCGCAAGAAAGCGCGCAAAGGCTCGAAAAGCTTGGCGTTCGCGGCGACCACATGGCCCGTCGTCAGCGCGTCGGCGTCGCCGTCGATGTCGCCGACGAATCCCCCCGCCTCGCGGATCAGCAGAATACCCGCGGCGATGTCCCATTTGTTGAGGCCGATTTCGAAGAATCCGTCGAACCGCCCCGCCGCGACATAGGCCAGATCGAGCGCCGCGGCCCCCGGCCGGCGCAAGCCCGCGGTGCGCGCCATCGCGGCGCTCAGAAGCTTGAGGTAATGCGCGTGCTCGCTTTCGTCGCCGCGGCCGCGGAAGGGAATGCCCGTGCCGATCAGGGCCTCGCCGAGATCCCGCCGTCCCGAGACGCGCAAACGCCGGTCGTTGAGATAGGCGCCTTTGCCCTTTTCGGCCCAGTAGAGCTCGTCGACCACCGGGTTGTAGATCATGCCGGCCAGCAGCTCGCCTTTGTGCTGGAGCGCCACCGAGATCGCGAAATGCGGGATCGAGTGCAGGAAATTGGTGGTGCCGTCGAGCGGATCGACGATCCACACGTGATCGCGGTCCTTCCCCCAGCTCACGCCCGATTCCTCCATCAGGAAGGAATAGCCCGGCCGCGCCTTTTCCAGTTCGGCCTTGAGCGCGCGCTCGGCGGCGAGATCGGCGGTCGACACGAAATCGCTCGGCCCCTTGACCGAGACCTGGAGATGCTCGACCTCGCCGAAATCGCGCACGAGACCCTTGCCGGCCTTGCGGACGGCGCGCTCCATCACCGTGTAGAGCGCGGAACGATAAGCCTGGGGCACGTACTCAGTCCTTGGCGCGCTCGACGTAAGCGCGCTCCTGGATGTTCACGACCACGCGCTCGCCCGTCGCGACGAAGGGCGGCACGCCGATCTTGACGCCGTTGTCGAGGATCGCGGGCTTGTAGGACGACGCCGCCGTCTGGCCCTTCACCACCGCGTCGGCCTCGACGATCGTGCAGATCGTGGTGGTCGGCAGTTCCACGCCCACGGGCGACCCGTCGACGAATTCGACCGTCACGTCCATGTTGTCGGTCAGGAAATCCGCCTGCTCGCCGAACAGCGCGCCGTTCACCACCATCTGGTCGTAGGATTCCTTGTCCATCAGCGTGTATTGGTCGCCGTCCTTGAACAGGAATTGCATGACCTTCTGCTCGACGCGCAGCAGCTCGCACGTTTCGTCCGAGCGGAACTTCATGTTCGACTTGGTGCCGGTCTTGATGTCGCGGATCTCGATCTGGTTGAAGGCGCCGCCTTTGCCCGGGCTGACGATATTGTGCTTGATGACGCGCCAGATGCGGCCGTCGACTTCGATGACGTTGCCTTGGCGGATGGCGCTGCCGATGATCTTCATGAATCCAGTCCCGGGAACGAAACGGGCGGCCCCCTCGGCCGCCCCGGAAAAACGGCCGGGACCCTAGCAGCCCGCCCCGGCGAAGGCAATCGAGGTTACGGTTTTGATTCCACGGCGGTTTTCGCGGACGCCGCGGGCGCCGAGCGCGGTTGACGCGGCGCGACGCCCGGTGCGATGCTCGCATTGCGCGTTTCGCTGGAGTTCCCATGTTGTTTTCCCGCCTGGTCGAACTCTACGAAAGCTGCGGGGTCGGGATCCGATCCAGCGTCTCGCCGTTTTTCCTCGAAAAGATATCGAACCATCCCGACTTCGACGGTCTGGCGACCTATTTGATCGAGAACGGCGAGAACATCGCCTCATCGGGCGGAGGCATCGGCATGTCCGAAGTCGGGCTGCTCGAGGATTTGGGGCAGCTGATTTCGCCGCGCCGAATCTTCGGGATCGGCTGTTCCTTCGGCTGGAGCACCATCGCGCTCGCCATGGCGTTCCCGAAGGCCAAAGTCGTGGTGATCGACGTGGGCTGGGGCGAAGGCTTCCGCGGCGTCGATTTCACCAACGATCTGGCGCGCGCGCACGGGCTGAACGTCGTCGCCAAAATCGCCAAGTCGCCCGACGGCGTGGCGCCGACGATCGCCGAGGAGTTCGACGGACCGGTCGATTTCGTGTTCATCGACGCCGAACATACCGACAAGGCGCAGTACGCCGATTTCACGGCCGTGCGACCGCATTGCGCGCCGGGTGCCGTCTATCTGTTCCACGACGTGCTGCTGTGCGGCATGACCCAGTCCTTCCTCCAGATGTGGCGGGATTTGGGGGAGACGGCGTACCGGCCGCGACT
>JAMNXK010000582.1 GCA_023653245.1 Tagaea sp. | reverse complement strand
GTGGGAGCCGAGAGATCCGGCGGCGCAAGCGCCCGCGCAATCGGATATCCGCGACATGGCGTGGCGGCCGGAGCGCGATGGCGAAGCCCAGCCGATGCCGCTGCCGGACAGAATCCGGACGCCCGAAGAAGAAGCGCGCGACATCGTCCCGATTTCCTACGACACCCGCGCCGGCACGCAAGCGCCCGTCCACGACGACGGCATGCTCGACCCCGCCAAATGGCCCGAACATCTGCGCGCGCAAGGTCAAGCGGCCGAAGACGAGGCGGACGAAGGCATCGAAGACGTCGAGATCGAAAGCGCGGCGACCGCGACGGATTACGCCGACGACGATCCCGAAGCGCTCCTCGCCGCCCAAGCGCAGCCGCAGCCGGGCCAACAGGCGCGCCCGCAGCAGAACCAGAACCCGCCACGCCAGGGGCAAGACCGGATTCCCCAACCTCCGAGACTCGCGCCGCGCCGCGATGGCGACCCGCAAGCGCAGCTGCCGCAACAACCCGACTCTCAACAGGCACACGATCAGCAGCCCGAGCAATACCCACCGCCGCCCCGTCCGCGACCGCCGCGACGGGGCGAGGCGCCGCCTCACCCGCTGGATCGAGTTGGAGAGTGGGAGACGCGACCCGACCTGATTCCGCCACCCGGCTTCTCGGGTCAGAGTTGGTCGGCAGCAAGGGCGAGCTTCCGGCAGAATGTTGCAATAGCAGAAAATAACAACACTACACCAAGTCTGTCCATGCGGCACGAGGCTGCTCGGGACGGCGGCGGGCGCGAAGTGGTCTTGGGTCAATACCAGATCAAAGATTCGACCTTGCAAGAAGTCGGTCTCAAGAACCGCGACGGAACGTGGGCTCCAGGACAGCTCCACGGTACGGTCGATGGGGTCCGCCGCGAGATTCGGTCGAACGAGGACTTTCTGAAATCCACGGACGCCCAGGATGCGGCGCTCTCGCGCGTCTTGCAGAGCTACCGCGTGCAAGCCGAACGGCGCGGCCTGGATCAGCACATCGGACAGAGACTCGAAGGTGTCCGTTTTCCGGTACTCATCACCGAGTCGGGTCTCGCGGCAGCTTCACACCGCGCGGGCGTTGGCGCGGTCAACCAATATGTGGATCGTTTGCAACGCAACGGTTGGGACTCGGACCGTGCTCGGCGCGGTCTCGATGACCGACAAAAACGCCTGCATGACGCCATAGAAACACGTCTCAGACTCTTCGCGAATGAGCGGCTCTTTGACTAGCCCTCGTTTCGGTCCGCTCGCCGCCTTGGCGGCGCTGACGGCATTGGGCGTGTGGGCGGCGGCTTCCCAGCTGCCGCCCTCCCGTGCCGACGATCCGACGCTCGCGCGCGCTTACGCCATGGATTTCGGCAAGAACATCGAGCTCGCGCCGATGCCGGGACATCCCGACGCGTCGATCGTGGAGTCGTTGATTCGACGGCGCAACTATGAGGAGCCATTTTTTTCTTGGTCCGAAGAAGACGTCGAGCGCTACGATCGGTCCCGAATCCACCTCACGCGATTTCGGATCGCGCCGGGCGGCGAACCGCAGATCGTCATGGCGCTTGTGGATCGGGATTTTTGCACGGCGTTCTTCGGATGCCCAGGTGCGGTGCTGACCAAGCAAGGTCCGCATTGGGTCACTCTCACGACGTTCGACTCCCCGAGCGGAGTCCATTTCACGGTCGCCACCCGGCCGTTTTGGGCGCGGCCGACGATCGAGGGTGGACCCGGGATTCAAGAGCTGGAGTACGGGCGGCGTGTCTTGGTCCAGCCGGCTAAGGCGGGGCGCCCGACTTTCGTCGGACGGACTTCCGCGGTCTTCTGGGATGGTACCGAATGGCAAGTCGGCTGCTGGCAGCGTTGCGAAAGCCGATGATGTCGAGATCGCTCGGGCCGCGGCGTTACGAAGAAGCGATGCGCACGCGGCCGTGGGAGCCGAAAGATCCGGCGGCGCAAGCGCCCGCGCAATCGGATATCCGCGATATGGCGTGGCGCCCGGGTCGCGATGGCGAAGCCCAGCCGATGCCGCTGCCGGATAAAATCCGGACGCCCGAGGAAGAGGCGCGCGACATCGTGCCGATCTCCTACGACACCCGCGCCGGCACGCAAGCGCCCGTCCACGACGACGGCATGCTCGATCCCGCCAAATGGCCCGAATATCTGCGTGCGCAGGGTCAAGCGGCCGAAGACGAACCGCAGGAAGAGGTCGAGATCGAGGGCGGTGAAACCGAGGATGTCGAGATCGAAAGCGAGGCGACCGCGACGGACTACGCCGACGAAGAGGCCCGTGCCCTCCAAACGGCCCAGGGGTTGGAGCAGCAACCCCGCACCGCACCCGAGCGCCCGCCGGTCAGCCGAACCGAAGGTGCTTGGATCGTCGATAAACCCGAATCTCTACGGGACACCGCGCAAGCGAATGGTGGTTGGCTCGGGGTGCGCGCGAATGGCCAACCCAGTCGCGAATGTGTTGGCTTGGTTCAATTTGCGGTTCCGAATATCGGGCATACGAGCACGTGGCGCGCGGGCGACCGGATCGCGCCCGCCGATCCTTCAAGGCAGGCGATCGCGCCGGGCACTGCGGTCGCGACCTTCGAGGCGAACGCCAATGGTGTACTCCGCTATCCTAACCGCGATACCGGCAATCACGCGGGGATCTTCGTCGAATACGGCACCCGGAATGGACGCGAAGGCATCTGGATGATCGATCAGTTCCGAAACGGCGAGACGGCACTTCGACATTACCCATTCGAGCGTTCGTCCGGAGAGCGCGGGTATCGCGCCGGCGATTTTTT
>JAMNXK010000581.1 GCA_023653245.1 Tagaea sp. | reverse complement strand
GTAGCCGAGCACGAGCAGCTCCACGCCCTTCAAGCCCATCACGCGATAGGTTTCGGGCCAGCGCCGGTCGTTGCAGACCGCCATGCCGACGATCCCGCCCATCGTGCGCCACACCGGAAAGCCGAGATCCCCGGGCTCGAAATAGCGCTTCTCCAGATGCTGGAACGGCCGTTCGGGCTCGTTCTCGGCGTGGCCGGGGAGGTGGATCTTCCGGTACTTGCCGACGATCCCACTCTCGCGATCGACCAGGATCGCGGAATTGAAGCGCCGCCCTTCGGGCGTTTTCTCGGCATAGCCGAGATAGAAGCCGATCTTCAGGCGCTTGGCTTCGGCGAACAACGGGGCGACGGCCGCGTTGGGCATCTCGGTCTCGAAAAACGCGTCCACCTCGCGCCAATCGGGCATGAACCAGCGCGGGAAAAACGTGGTCAGAGCGAGCTCGGGGAAGACGACCAGCGCGCATCCCTTGCGGTGGGCTTCGCGCAGCAAGGCGATCAGCCGCTCGACGCAGGACGCGCGGGATTCCGCGCGCGCGATCGGGCCCATCTGGGCGCAGCCCACGGTGACGATGCGGGGCTCGAGTTTCTTGGGGGGCATCAGAAAATATCCGAGATGTCTTCGGTGAAGATGGAACGGCCCAGCGGCTTGGCGGCCTCCGGCTTGGCTTTGGGAAGATAGCGTCCGCGCCCCGGCTTGGCGACGGGTTCGCCCTTCGCCGCGACGATCTCGCCGCGCGACAGCGTGGCGTCGATCCAGCCTTTGACGCGCATACCTTCGTAGGGCGTGTAGTCCATGTTGTCGTGCAGGATCGATTGGGTGACGGTCAGCTCGCGCTCGGGATCCCAGATCGCGATGTCGGCGTCCGCTCCCACGGCCAGCGAACCCTTCTGCGGATAGAGCCCGTAGATCTTCGCGGCGTTGGTCGAGCCCAAAGCCACGAAACGCTCCAGCGAAATCCGGCCCTTGAGCAAGCCTTCGGCGTAAAGCAGCGGCAGGCGCACTTCAAGGCCCGGCACGCCGTTGGGCACTTGCTTGAAGTGCGCGTTGGGGCCGTTCTTGAGCTTGCCGTTGGGATCGTCGTAGCGATAGGGCGCGTGGTCGGAGGAGAAGACGTCGAACAGCCCGTCGGACAGCGCCTGCCAAACGAAGGCCTGGTTCGCCTTGTCGCGCGGCGGCGGCGAGCACATGCACATCGCCCCCAGGAAGCCCTTCTTGTCGAGATCCTCCTGGGTCAGGAACAGATATTGCGGGCAGGTCTCGGCGAAGACCTTGAGGCCCTTTTCGCGCGCGCGGCGGATTTCGGCGATCGCCTCGCGGCCCGAGACATGGACGATCAGGATCGGCGTGTCGATCATTTCGGCCAGCGCGATCACCCGATGCGTGGCCTCGCGCTCGACCGGCATGTTGTGGCTGAAGCAATGATAGACCGGCCGCGTGCGGCCCGAGGCGATCAGCTTTTCCGCGAGCCAAGTCATCGCGTCGTGGTTCTCGGCGTGGATCATCACCATCGCCTGCTTGCGCCGCGCCAGCGCGAGAATGTCGAGCACCTGGCGGTCCGAAAGCTTCAGCGCGTCGTAGGTCGTGTAGATCTTGAACGAGGTGTAGCCGTCTTCGATCAGGGCGGGCAGCTCCTGGCCGAGCACGTTCTCGTTGGGATCCGAGACGATCAAATGGAAGGCGTAGTCGATGCTCGCCTTGCCCTCGGCGCGGGCGTGATAGTCCTTCACGACCTGGCGCAGCGACTGGCCGCGATGCTGGGCGGCGAAGGGCACGATCGTGGTCGTGCCCCCGCACATGGCCGAGCGCGTGGCGCTTTCGAAATCGTCGGCCGTCATCACGCCCATGCCGGAAAGCTGGGCGACGTGGCAATGCGCGTCGATGCCGCCCGGCGTGACGAGCTTCCCGCGCGCGTCGATGTCGGTCTCGGCCTTGGGCAGATTTTCGCCGATGGCCGATATCCGGCCGCCCTTGATGCCGATATCGCCCTTGAAGCTCTCGCCCGCCGTGGCGATCGTGCCGCCGCGTACAACCGTATCGTAGGCCGCCATTCCCCGTTCCCCCGCGTCGCCGAATGCCCTACAACAATGGCAAACGAACCGACCCGGGGACAAGGACAATGGCCAAGCCGATCGACGAAACCGCCAAGGGCGTCTACATCATCGCCGCCACGCCGTTCGCGGACGACGGTGCGCTCGACCTGCCGAGTTCCGAGCGGATGGTGGATTTCTACCTCGCCTGCGGCGTGACCGGCATGACCATCCTGGGCGTGATGGGCGAGGCGCCCAAGCTGTCGCCTCAGGAATCGATTTCCTTCGCCGAGACCTGCCTGAAGCGCGTCAACGGCAAGGTGCCGGTGATCGTCGGCGTGTCGGCGGCCGGCAACCGCAATCTCGGGAATTTCGCCAAGAAGGTCATGGATCTGGGGGCGGGCGGCGTGATGGTCGCCCCCATCGCGGGGCTCAAGACCGAGGAGCAGGTCGAAGGCTACTACGCCGCCATCGCCAAGGAGTTGGGCGACATCCCGGTCGTGGTCCAGGACTATCCACAGCTCACCAACGTGCATATGTCGGTGGCCCTGCTCGAACGCCTGTTCGCGAATTTCCCGAGCTTCAAGGTGCTGAAGCACGAGGACCAGCCCGGCTTGCGCAAACTCTCCAAGGTGCGCGCGAACGACGCCAAGCGCGGCCGCCGGATTTCGATCCTGGTCGGCAATTCGGCCTTGCATCTGCCCCAGGAGATGCGCCGGGGTGCCGACGGTGCGAACACGGGCTTCGCCTATCCCGAAATGCTGGTCGAGTGCGTGAACCT
>JAMNXK010000580.1 GCA_023653245.1 Tagaea sp. | reverse complement strand
GATTCTCACCCGGACGCCGTCCGGGATGGCGCTCGTCCACCCCGATCCGGCCCCGCCGGAGCTCGCGCCCGCCCTACGCGTTTTCGCCGGGTCCGAGACGCTGTTTTGGGAGTGGACGCGCAATCCGCCAAAATGACGACGTGTGCCGGAGATCCACTGCGATGAAAATCAGCGTCCTCGTCCCCACCCTCTTCCCCGACCTGGCGCGCGCGGCGATCGAGGATTTGCGCCCGCAGCTGCAAGGCGTCGATCACGAATTCGTGGTCGTGTCGCCGGCCGAGATTTCCGGCGAGCGGATCGTTTGGGTGAAGGAGGAGACGCCGCAAGGCTCCGTCGCCGCGGGCAACCGCGCCTTCGCCGCGGCGCGCGGGGACGTCGTCCTGATGGGAGTCGACGACGTTCGCTTCGGCAAGGGCGCGGTCGCCGAAGCGCTGTCCGTCTTCGCCGACCCCGGGCGGCCGGTTCCGCTCGCGCTGACGTTTGCCCATCGGCTGCGCGCGCTCGATTGCGTGTCGGTCGTGTTCGGCCGACTCTTCCCGACGATATTCGCCTTCGGCCGTGCCGACGCCGAGAAGACCGGCGGCTTCCTCGACCCCGGCTATCGCACCGGCTGCGCCGATCCCGATCTGGGCTTGCGCATCTGGGCGGCGGGCGGCCAGGTGCGCCGCGCGCGCGCCAACGTGCGTTTTCTCGCCGACCGGAAGGGCCACGGCGAAGGGCCGCAGAAGACCAACGCCGTGATCGAAAAGGACGTCGCGCGCTTCGCCGGGTTGTGGCGGCCGCGTTTCGATCCGATCTGGGGCGAAAGCGACGGCGACTATATCCTTCTGATCGCCGCGGAGGCGCTGCGATTCCTGTCGCCCGATCCGGGAACGGTCGCGCTCGACGGGCGCGCCGCGATCCGCGATCTGCGCATCGCGCGCGCGCTGACGGTGGCCGCCTACGCGCAGAATTCGACGCTGCCGGCCGACGTCATCGAGGGCGGACTCAAGTACTTCCGCTGGGCCGCCAAGCTGTCCGCCGATCCGCTCCAGGTGCAGGTCGGGGGATTCTATTGGGCCGGCGTCGCGCGCCGAGACCAGAGCAAGTCGGCCCTGCCCGAGGGCTTCGTCGGACTCAACTACAGCCCGCCGGGCGCCTGAAGAAGGTCGATCCGCCGCGCCGCCGCACGCTTGCCACCCGAGATGCTTTAGGTCTAAAGTATCTGCCGATGGACGCGCCCTTCGCCCTCGCCGTGCCGATCCGCTTCAGCCACACCGATCCGGCCGGCATCGTCTATTTCCCCAACTACTTCGATTTCTGCAACGCCGCGATCGAAGACCTCTATTCGCGCGCGCTCGGCGTGGACTACGCCAAGATGATCTTCGAGGGCCGCCGCGCCGCGCCCATCGTGCGCGCGGAGTGCGATTTCCACGCGCCCTCGCAGATGGGCGACACGCTCGAACTCGCCGTCCTGCTCGGCAAGATCGGCCGCTCGTCGATCGAGATCGAGTTCTTCGGCCACGTCGCGCGAATCCTGCGCTTGAAGGCGCGCCTCGTGACGGTGCATATGGACCTCGACACGCGCCGCTCGGCGCCGATCCCCGCGCCGTTGCGCGCCAAGTTCGACGCCTACAAGGCGGCCTGCGCGGGCTGGGTCCCGCCGGCCAAGGAAGGAGCCCAAGCTTGAACCGCGCCCTGCTCCCCGATGGCTGGGACAAGCCCAAAGGCTACGCCAACGCCATCCTGGCGCGCGGCGCCCAGATCCATGTCGCGGGCCAGATCGGCTGGAACCCCGCGACCTCGCAATTCGAGACCGACGATTTCGTCGCGCAAGTCCGGCAGGCGCTCGCCAACATCGCCGCCCTTCTGAAGGAAGGCGGTGCGGGACCCGAGCATCTCGTGCGCCTGACCTGGTACGTGGTCGACAAGCGCGAGTATCTGGCCGCTTTGCGCGAGATCGGCGCCGCCTATCGCGACATTCTGGGCAAGAACTATCCCGCCATGACCTTGGTCGAGGTCAAGTCGCTGCTCGAGCCGCGCGCCAAGGTCGAGATCGAAGCCACGGCCGTTGTTCCCGACGGCACCTGACCTATAATCCCTTCCTCTCTTCCGGAGCCCGCCATGACCGAGCCCGCCCGTCCGCTCTCCTCGCCCAAGCCCTCCAAGCTCGAATTCCGCTGGGAGGATCCGTTCCTGATCGATCTGGAACTCTCCGAAGAGGAGCGGATGATCCGCGACGCCGCGCGCGACTATTGCGAAGGCAAGCTCGCCCCGCGCGTGAAGGACGCGTTCCGCAACGAGACCACAGATCCCGCGATCTTCCGCGAGATGGGCGAGATGGGGTTCCTGGGCTCGACGATCGAGGGCTATGGCTGCGCGGGCACCAGCTACGTCGCCTACGGCGTGATCGCGCGCGAGGTCGAGCGCGTGGATAGCGGCTATCGCTCGATGATGAGCGTGCAGTCCTCGCTCGTGATGTATCCGATCTACGCCTATGGCTCGGAAGCGCAGCGCAAGAAATACCTGCCCAAGCTCGCGACCGGCGAGTGGATCGGCTGTTTCGGCCTGACCGAACCCGACGCCGGCTCCGATCCCGGCGGCATGAAGACGCGCGCGCGCAAGGATGGCGCGAGCTACGTCATCTCGGGCACCAAGATGTGGATCTCCAACGCGCCCATCGCCGACGTGTTCGTCGTCTGGGCGAAGGACGATGCGGGCGACATCCGCGGCTTCGTGCTGGAGAAGGGCATGAAGGGCCTGTCCGCGCCGAAGATCGAGGGCAAGTTCTCCTTGCGCGCTTCGATCACCGGCGAGATCGTGATGGACGAGGTGCG
>JAMNXK010000579.1 GCA_023653245.1 Tagaea sp. | reverse complement strand
TCGATCGAGGGCTCGGCTTCGAGCGCGTCGGTCACGGCTTGGGAGAAGCCCTCGCGGTCGACCGCCAGGGCCGCACCGGCCGGCACGCGATTCGCGTCGGCCGCGCGCAACACCAGCGAGCCCGAGCGGCGCAATTCGTCGTGGAGAAGGCCCACGGCGTTGGCCTCCCATTCGTCCGACCGGAAGGAATTCGAGCACACCAGCTCGGCGAATTTGGCGGTGTGATGCGCCTCGGTGCCGCGCACCGGCCGCATTTCGTGCAGCACGACGGGCACGCCCGCTTGCGCCAGCGCCCAGGCCGCTTCCGACCCCGCCAGCCCGCCGCCCACGACATGGACCGGTTCGATCTTGCTCATGTAGACTGGTGTAGTCCCTCTGCTCGGAAGGTTCAACGGATGCACAAGGTCTACAATCCCAAAACCATCGCCGCCCCGGTCGGCAAGTACCAGCACGCGGTCGAAGTGCCGGCGGGCATGCGCACGCTGTTCTTGGCGGGCCAGGTCGGCAATCTGCCCGACGGCTCGGTGCCCAAGACCATCGAAGGCCAGGCCGAGGCGGCCTGGAACAACATCAAGGGCATTCTGGCCGATGCCGGGATGGGGCTCGAAGATCTCGTGAAGGTCACGGTCCTACTGACCGACAAGTCGCAGATCGGACCCAGCCGGGCGGCGCGCGAGAAGGCGTTCGGCGACATCCGGCCGCCGGCCTCGACCTTGATGGTGATCGCCGCACTCGCGAGCCCCGATTATCTGATCGAAATCGAAGCGATCGCGGCGAAGGCGTGAGCATGCGCCCGGCGGCGGCGATTCTGGCGGTGGTACTGACGGGCTGGACGGCGTCCGCCCAGACGCCCTTGCCGCTGCCCGAGCGCGCGCCGCCGCCGCCTTTGCCCGCGCGCGAGGCCGCCGACTTCGCCCAAGGCAAGGTCGAGTTCCAGAAGGGCAATCTCGGGCCCGCCTATCTGCTGCTGCTGCCGCAAGCGCAGCGCGGCAACGCCGAAGCCCAGTTTCTGATCGGCTCGATCTCCGACACCGGCGGCGGCGGCATCGATCTCGATCCGCGCGAAGCGGCGCGCTGGTATCGTCAGGCCGCCCAGCGCGATTGGCCGCCCGCGCATTATCGTTTGGCCAAGGCCTATGCGGTGGCGCGCGGCGTGGAGCTTTCCGCCGACCGCGCGCTCGACCATCTGACCCGCGCCGCCCAGCTCGATTTCACGCCTGCCATCCTCGATCTTGCGAGCCTGCTCGACGAAGGGCGCGGCGTGGTGCGCGACCGCGAAAAGGCCTTCGCCTGGCACAAGCGCGCGGCCGATCTGGGCAACACCGAAGCGCGCTTCACCGTGGGAGAGCGGCTGTTCCGCGGCGATGGCATCGCCGAAGACCGCGACGAGGCGCGGCGCTGGTACGGCCTCGCCGCCGCGCGCGGCCATCCGGGGGCGATGTTCCGCCTGGCGCAGATCGGCTTCGGCCGGGATTCGGGCGTCGACTACCGGGTCAACGCCTATTTCCAGCTCACCATGGCGATCCAGCGCGGCGGCGCCGACATCAGGCCCCAGGCGCAGGAACTGCGCGATCGTCTGGCGCGCACCATGATCGACACCGACATCGCCGCGGCGATGCAGCGCGTGCGCAATTGGAGGCCCTCGCCGCCGCTGGCGGGCGAACCGGTCGATCCCGAGGATCCGTACAACGATCCCGAGCGCTTGCGCGCCGGGCAGGGGCGGTAAGTTACAAATTTTTATTTCGTGCAAAGAAGATGAAAGTTTAGGCGAGCAAGATAGTCGGTCGCATGACAGACGAGCCAAAGAAATCAAAAGGGCCTTCAGCATTGATCGTGGCGGCGACAATCGCCGCGTTGTGGCTCCTGTATCAGGTGATTTCGGCGTTCCTGACGATGACGCCTTAGAAACTTCCGGCGTAGCTCAAAGAAAGAGCGCCTAGAGCACAATGCGTTTTGACGGAAGCGTTCTTGGACCGGCCTCGCCCTTCGACAGGCTCAGGGTGAGGCCTGCTTCTTAAACCTCATGGTGAGCCTGTCGAACCATGAGGTCGGCACGGCGTTTCCAACAGAACACATCCCGCTCTAAGCCCGTTTCTTCGCCGCCCCGCCGCGCGCGAGGTAGGGGGCGAGGTAGCGCCCCGTGTAGCTCTCCTTGACCTTGGCGATGTCCTCGGGCGTGCCCGAGGCGACGATCTTGCCGCCTTTGCCGCCGCCCTCGGGGCCCAAATCGATCACCCAATCTGCGGTCTTCACGACCTCCAGATTGTGCTCGATGACCACGATCGTGTTGCCCTGGTCGACGAGCGCGTGGAGCACTTCGAGGAGCTTTCGCACGTCGTCGAAATGCAGGCCCGTGGTCGGCTCGTCGAGGATGTAGAGCGTCTTGCCGGTGGCGCGGCGCGACAGCTCCTTGGCGAGCTTCACGCGCTGGGCTTCGCCGCCCGACAGCGTCGTCGCCTGCTGGCCGACATGGATGTAGCCCAGGCCGACTTTGACCAGCGTGTCCATCTTCTCGCGGATCGCCGGGACCGCGGCGAAGAACGAAGCGCCTTCCTCGACCGTCATCTCCAGCACGTCGGCGATGGATTTCTCGCGGTATTTCACCTCGAGCGTTTCGCGGTTGTAGCGCTTGCCGTGGCAGGCGTCGCAGGTCACGTAGACGTCGGGCAGGAAGTGCATCTCGATCTTGATCACGCCGTCGCCCTGGCAGGCTTCGCAACGCCCGCCCTTGACGTTGAACGAGAAGCGCCCGGGCCCGTAGCCGCGCGCCTTCGCCTCGGGCAGGCCCGCGAACCAATCGCGGATCGGCGTGAAGGCGCC
>JAMNXK010000578.1 GCA_023653245.1 Tagaea sp. | reverse complement strand
TGCGCCCGCTGGAAATGGAAGCCGCCGTGGGCTCCGAGCAGCTCAAGAAGCTGCCCGCGATGACCCAAGCGCGGCGCAAGAACCTGGCGCTGTTCCAGAAGCTGTTCGCGGACGATCCCAATTTCCTGATCCAGAAGGAGCACGGCAAAAGCTCGTCCTTCTGCTTCACGCTGATCCTGAACCCGAAGAAGGATCTGGACCGGGAGAAGATCTTCGCGGCGCTCAAAGCCGCCGATATCGGCTTCCGGATCATCACCGGCGGCTGTTTCCTGCGCCACGACACGATCAAGCATTACGATTACTCGGTCGCCGGCAACGGCGTGCCCAACGCCGATCTCGCCCATGACCGCGGTTTCTTCGTCGGCAACCATCCCCAAGACCTGACCGCGCAGATCGAAACCTTGCGCCGCGTGCTCGACAAGGCGGTCGACGTGTAGGCTCGTCATCCTCGGCGTTTCACTTCGCTCGCTGTCGTCACCCCGGACCAGCGGCGACGAAGTCGGCGCGCCGATCCGGGGTCTGTTGCAGTGCGCCGACATCGAGGCCGACAACAGATTCCGGATCGCGCCGTCGCGCGACGCGCGACGGCTTGTCCGGAATGACGGGTTGGCGCGGAGCGCGCTCGCGGCGAGATGACGAAGCGAAGCGCCCTGACCAAGACCGCTTCCGTCGGAGCTCAGCCCCGGTGATAGGGATGGCCCGCGAGCAGCGACGCGGCGCGGTAGAGCTGCTCGGACAGCATCACGCGCGCCAGCAGATGCGGGAAGACCATCGGGCCGAAGGAGAGTTTGAGCCGCGCGCGCGCCAGCACCTCGCCCGATAGCCCATCCGCCCCGCCGATCGCCAAGCCGAGCTCGCCGTGACCCTCGTCGCGCAATTTGGCGAGCGTCGCGGCGAAGTCTTCGGTCGATAGCGTCTTGCCCTTGGGATCGAGGGCGATCCACGGCGCGCCTTCGGGCAAAGCCGCGAGAATGCGCGCGCCTTCGTCCGCCTTGCGCCGCGCGGGCTCGCGTTCCTTCGTCTCGATTTCGCGCAAGTCGAGCGGACCGAGGCCCGCGGGCGACGCCTTCAGACGCTTGGCGTACTCGGCCACGAGCGCGGCTTCCGGCAGCCCGCGCGCCTTGCCGGCCGCGCAGAGGATCAATCGCATCGTCGTGCGGGCGGCGCGAGCGACCGCCCTTCCTTCGTCAGGCCGTCGCCGCCGCCGGCTCGGACCAATCCACGCCCCACATTTTTTCGAGGCCGTAGTGGATCCGCGCTTCGGGCCGGAACAGATGGACGATGATGTCGCCGCCGTCGATCAAAACCCAATCGCCCTGATCGGCACCCTCGATGCGGATGCCTTTCAGACCTTTGCCTTCGAGTTTTTCGACGAGATGTTCGGCCATCGCCTGGACGTGGCGGGCCGAGGTGCCGGTGGCGACGACCATGTAGTCGGCGATGGCCGTCCGGCCGGCGAGATCGATGACGACCGGATCGGTCGCTTTGTCGTCGTCCAAGGATTTTTCGACGAGTTTGAGAACCGTCTTTGGGGCGCCGACGGTCTTGCGCGTGGCAGTGGCGATCTTCGCTCTCCGGGGCTCGAGGTTGCGGGCTCGGGTGACGCGTCGTTCTCGCGCTTCGGCCGTCGCCGGAAGCCCCGCCCCGTCAGCCAACGCCCTCGCCTCGCCGCGCGGACCCGCCCTTGCCTTGGGCGCGCAGCCGCGTGGCGGAGGCCGGGTGGTGCCGGACGGGGAAGAACGTCCAAGCAGGTGGTGCGAACGCAGCCAAGGAACGCGCCCGTCGGGGCGCGACCCGGGCTGTGGATAACGCCCGCGCCGCCTTTCCGGCCAATGCTTTGACATCATACGCGGGGCGCGCGAAGACGGCAATGACCATCGTGTGAAATATCCGCCGCCAGCCGCGCCAGCGATGGAACTGGACGAGATTGTCGGCACCCATGAGCCAAACGAACCGCGTTTTCGCGAAGCGCGCGCGCAAGACCGCGAGCGAATCGGCCGTGTAGCGCGTGCCCAATTCCGATTCGAGGGCGAGGGCGCGCAGCCGCGAATCGACGCCGCAGATGCGCCGCGTGGCCGCGAGGCGCGCGTCGAGCGGGGCCATGCCGGCTTCGGTCTTCAGCGGATTCTGCGGGCTGACCAGGAACCAGATCTCGTCGAGGTCGAGACGCTTCAGCGCCTCGCGCGCGATATAGGCGTGGCCGTCATGCGCCGGATTGAACGAGCCGCCGAACAGCCCGACCCGCTTGCGGGGAAGACGCCCCAGGACGCGAAGCGGCGGATGCGCGCTCACGGGCGGGTCTGACCCGTCCCGCGCAGCACGTATTTGTAGGTCGTGAGCTGCTCGGCACCGACGGGGCCGCGCGGCGGCAGCCGGCCGGTGGAGATGCCGATCTCCGCCCCGAAGCCGAACTCGCCGCCATCGGCGTATTGGGTCGAGGCGTTGTGCAGCACGATCGCCGAATCCACGCGGCGCAGGAAGATGTCGGCCGCGTCCTTGTCGCCGGCCACGATCGCATCGGTGTGATGCGAGCCGTAGCGGCCGATATGCGCGATCGCGTCCTCGATGCCGTCCACCGTCTTCACCGCCAGGATCGCGTCGAGATACTCGGTCGACCAATCCGCTTCCTTGGCGGCGACGACGCGCGTGTCGAGCTTGCGCACGTCCGCGTCGCCGCGGATCTCGCAGCCGGCGGCGAGCAGATCGTCGAGAATCGCGGGCCCATGCGTGGCCAAAGCCGCGCGGTCGATCAGCAAGGTCTCGGTCGCCCCGCACACCGACACGCGGCGCATCTTGGCGTTCATGACGATCTTGCGCGCCAT
>JAMNXK010000577.1 GCA_023653245.1 Tagaea sp. | reverse complement strand
GTCGCGCTTCACGCCGCAGATCTTCTCCGCCCATGCCGGGGTGTAGGGATGGTCGTCGTCGTAGGATTTCGCGGCCGGCCCGCCCAAGCCCCGATCGAGCCCGTAATTGGCCATGAACAGGTCGTGGACGGTGGCGACCAGCGCCTCGCCGTCCTTCAGCTTGAGTTTGCGCGCGGGCATGTTGCGCGAAATCGTGCGTCCATGCGCCGAGCCCTTGAAATGCGGCGAGCGCGGCATGTCTTCGGCGGCGAAATAGGGGAACTCGACCGCGACGGTCTCGCCTCTGCCGAGCAGCGTGAGCGCCGGCGCGGTTTGCTTCCCGTCGGCCGCGTTGCGGCCTTCGAGATTCCACTTGCCCTTCTCGCCCCATCGGAAGCCGATCGAACCCGTGGGCACGTAAGGCGCGTCCGTGTCCGCGGCGATCGCCACCGGCTTCCAATCGGGGTTGTTGGCTTCGCCCAGTCCGCCCTCGAAATCCGAAGCGCGCACGAAGCGCCCGGCGACCAGCTTGCCGTCGCGTTTCTCGAGCCGGACGAGCATGGGGAAGTCGGTGTAGCGCGCGACGTAGTCGCGGAAATACGGGTCGGGCTTGTCGAGATGGAACTCGCGCAAGATCACGTGGCCGAAGGCCATCGCGAGGGCGGCGTCGGTGCCTTGCTTCGGGTGCAGCCAGATATCGGCGAATTTCGACGCTTCGGAGTAATCCGGCGTCACCACGACGGCTTGCGCGCCCTTGTAGCGGACCTCGGTGAAGAAATGCGCGTCCGGCGTGCGGGTCTGGGGCACGTTCGAGCCCCACAAAATCAGATAGGTCGAGTTGTACCAATCGGCACTCTCGGGCACGTCGGTCTGCTCGCCCCAAGTCTGCGGCGAGGCCGGCGGCAGGTCGCAGTACCAATCGTAGAAGCTCATGCACACGCCGCCGAGCAGCGACAGGTAGCGCGAGCCGGCCGCGTAGCTGACCATCGACATGGCCGGGATCGGCGAGAAGCCGATGATCCGGTCGGGTCCGTGGGTCTTGGCGGTGTACACGTTCGCCGCCGCGACGATCTCGTTGGCTTCGTCCCAGCTCGCGCGCACGAACCCGCCTTTGCCGCGCGCGGTCCGGATCTCGGCCATCGCGGAGGGGTCCTGGGCGATCGCCTGCCAGGCGAGGACGGGGTCCTTGTGCTCGGCCTTGGCCTTGCGCCACAGCCGGATGAGACGCCCGCGAATCAACGGGCGCTTCACGCGGTTGGCGGAGTACAGGTACCAGGAGTACGACGCCCCGCGCGAGCAGCCGCGCGGCTCGTGGTTGGGCAGATCGGGACGCGTGCGCGGATAGTCGGTCTGCTGCGTCTCCCAGGTGACGATCCCGCCTTTGACGTAGATCTTCCACGAGCACGAGCCGGTGCAATTGGCGCCGTGGGTCGAGCGCACGATCTTGTCGTGGGCCCAGCGATTGCGATAGCCCTCCTCCCAGCCGCGCGTCTCGTTGGTGACGGTGCCGTGGCCGCCGCTGAACGACTCCACGTTGCGGGAGAGGAAGTTCAGACGGTCGAGAAACTGGCTCATGATCCGATTCCTTTCACTGGGCCGCGACGGGGCGCGCCGCGCCGCCGCGTTCGATGTCGTACAGAAGCCCGCCCCGGCGCGTGTAGAACCACCAGGTCGCCAGCACGCACGTGACGTAGAAGCCGAGGAAGCCGTAGAGCGCCCATTCCGCCCCGCCGGTCGCGGCGATCGAAGTGCCGAAGCTCTTGGGAATGAAGAAGGCGCCGTAGGCCGCGATCGCCGAGGTGAAGCCGATGATCGCCGCCGCTTCCTTGTCGGATTGTTTGACCCGCTCGGCCGGGCCCATGCCCGGTTCGAGGCGCGCGATCTCCTTGCGCATGATCGCGGGGATCATCTGGAAGGTCGACGCGTTGCCCACGCCCGCCGTGAAGAACAAGAACAGGAAGCTCGCGAAGAAGATCGTGAAGTCCTTCTGGCCGATCGCGTACAGCACCGCGAAGACGCCCCCGGCCATCGCGATGAAGGCCCAGAACGTGATCCGTCCGCCGCCGATCCGGTCGCACGCCTTGCCCGCCGCGACGCGCGAGAGCGCGCCGACCAAGGGCCCGAGGAAGGCGTATTGCAGCGCGTTCACGTCGGGGAACAGGATCTTGCTGAGCAGCGGGAACGCCGCCGAGAAGCCGATGAACGAGCCGAACGTGCCGGTGTAGAGCCAGCACATGATCCAATTGTGGGTCCGGCGGAAGATCACGGCCTGATCGGCGAAGCTCGCGCGCATCGTGGCGATGTCGTTCATTCCGAACCAGGCCGCGAAGGCCGAGGCGGCGATGAAGGGCACGAACACGAAGCCGGCGTTCTGCAGCCACAGCGTGGAGGTGACGCCGCGCACCGTCGCGGTCTGCGGATCGCCGCCCAGCCAGCCGAACACGCCCGCCGTGATCGCCATCGGCACCACGAACTGCACGACGCTGACGCCCAGATTGCCGAGCCCGGCGTTGATCGCCAGCGCGTTGCCTTTCTCCGCCTTGGGGAAGAAGAACGAGATGTTGGCCATCGACGAGGCGAAGTTCCCGCCTCCGAAACCGCACAGCAGCGCCAGGCCGAGGAAGATCCAGTACGGCGTGGCCGGATTCTGGACCGCCATGCCCATGCCCAGCGCCGGGATCAACAGCGACCAGGTCGCCAATGTCGTCCACAAGCGGCCGCCGAAGATCGCGGGCATGAAGCTGTAGAAGATGCGCAAGGTGGCGCCCGACAGACCGGGCAGCGAAGCCAGCCAGAACAGCTGCTCGGTCGTGAAGGCGAAGCCCACGCTCGGCAGGCGCGCG
>JAMNXK010000051.1 GCA_023653245.1 Tagaea sp. | reverse complement strand
TCGACGGCGATATCGACCGCTTCCTCGAAGCTTCGCTCGCTTCGCGCCTCAAAGGCGGCAAGGCCGAGTCCGACGAGAAGAACGCGTAGCGCGGGATATGTTTTGGCGGAAGCAGCCTTGGACCGGCCTCTCCTTCGACAAGCTCAGGATGAGGCCTACTTTCAAACCTCATGGTGAGCCTGTCGAACCATGAGGTCGGCACGACGTTTCCACCAAAACGCATCTTGCTCTGGACCCTACCGGTGCCGGTGGCCGCCATGCCCGTGGCCGGCACCGCCGGCACCGTAGCCGCGCGCCTGCATGTAGCGGCGGATCTGCTCTGGCGTCATGTCGGCGGTCTGGTCGAGATGCAGCGCCAGATGCGCCAAGCGCAACTCGCCGTCGATCCGCGCCGCCTCGCCCACCAAACGGCGCAGCGTTTCCGGGTCGATGCGCCGATCGGCGAACGCCGCGTCCAGCGCGCGTTCGGCCGCGACGAGCTCGGCGCCCAGGCGTCGGAACTCGGCCTTGCCGGTATCGACGCGCGCGCGCGCCGCGGCGATTTGCTCGCGGCTCAGCCCGATCCTTGCTCCCAGCTCGACCGCGTGCAGCGGCCCGGGAAAGCCGTTGAGTTCGGCCGCGAGCGCGTAGGCGAGGCCTTCGCCCGCCTGCAATCCGCGCACGCGCTCGGCGTCGAGCGCTTTGATCGGCCGGTCCTGGATCGGCGCATAGGGCGATTGGCCCATGAGCGCCAGCGCCGCGACGGCGGCGAGAACCGCCTTGCGCATCACAGCCCCTTGGCGGCGTCCAGCACCGCCTCGACATGGCCGGTGACCGAGACCGGGCGCCACACCGCGCGGATCGTGCCGGTCTTGTCGATCAGATAGGTCGAGCGTTCGAGCCCCATATACTTGCGCCCATACATGCTCTTCTCGATCCAGGTGTCGTAGGCGGCGGAAGCCTTGCCTTCCTCGTCCGACGCCAAATGGAATTTGAGGCCGTACTTCGCCGCGAATTTGTCGTGGCTCTTCATCGCGTCGCGGCTGATGCCGACGATCTCGGCGTCCACCTTGCGGAACGCCATCAGCGCTTCGTTGAAGCCGCAAGCTTCCTTGGTGCAGCCGGGCGTGTCGTCCTTGGGATAGAAATAGACCACGACGTTCTTGCCCTTGAGTGCTGAGAGCTTGACCGTGCCGCCGCCGACTGCGGGGAGCGAAAAATCGGGCGCTTTGGCGCCGATCTTCGGGCCGCGCTGCGGCGCCTCGGCGGGCTTGGCTTTCTTCGGGGCGGATTTCTTCTTGGCGGCCATCAGGGGCTCCTGTGGGGATTGGGGAAGGACCCGGGCAGTCTTTCCTCGAACAGCGCGCGCACGGCGGCACCGGCGCTTTCGACATGGGCCTGGAGGGCGGGGAAATCAACCGCTTTCGCCGCGCGGGCGAGAACGGATTTGAGCGCCTCCGGCGCGGTAGCGGGATCGAATTCCTCCACCCAGGTCAGACGCAGCATCGCCTGGATGGCCGAGAACAGCGCGAAGGCATCGCCCAGCGCCGCCGCCTGGTCCTTCGAAAACTTGCCGGCTTGCGCGAGTGCCGCGATGGCCTCGCCCGTCGCGGCACGGACCAGGTCGGGCTTGCCGGCATCGAGCAGCGCGTGCTGGACCAGGAATTCGACGTCGACCAGCCCGCCGCGCCAATCCTTGATCCGCCAGGGCGTGGGCGCGCGGCGCTCGGCGGCCATGCGCGCGCGCATCTCGGCGACGTCCTTGGCGAGGGCGGGGCGGTCGCGCTTCTTGGCCAGGCCTTTGGCGATCGCGTCGAGCGCCTGGCGGCCCAAATCCGCGTCGCCGCACACGAAGCGCGCGCGGGTCAGCGCCATATGCTCCCAAGTCCAGGCGTCCTCGCGCACGTATTTGGCGAAGCCCGCGATGTCGGAGGCGATCGGGCCTTTCTCGCCGTCGGGGCGCAGGCGAAGATCGATGTCGTAAAGCGCACCTTCGGCCGTCGCCACGCTGAGGGCCGAGACGTAACGCTGCGCCAAGCGGTTGAAATAAAGCGAGGGCGGCAAAGGCCGCTCGCCATCCGAGCGCTCGGCTTTCGCCGGCGCCGAATAGACCGTGATCAGATCGAGATCCGACGTGACGGTGAGTTCGCGCCCGCCCAACTTGCCCAACGCCACGATCGCGTAGGCCGCGCCGTCGATCTTGCCGTGGGCGCGCGCGAATTCGGCGCGCGTGTCGTCCAGCAGGCTGGCGAGCACCGTATCGGCGATGTCCGCGAGTGCCGCCCCCGCCGAATGCGCGTCGAGCGCGCCTTTCAAAAGCTGGACGGCGATCTGGAATTCGCGCTCGTGCTTCCAGCGCCGGGCGATGTCGAGCCGGTCCTGGTAGTCGCGCGCCTGGGCGTTGGCGGCGGCGAGTTCGGCGGCCTTGGCGGCCTTGCCGCGCGGCGTCCCGAAGAAATCGCCGGCGATCACCGCGTCGAGCAGATGGGTGTGGGTGGCGATCGCCTCGGCGAGCTTGGGTGCCGTGCCCATGATCTCGGCGGCCAGATCGACCAGGCTCGGCTTGGCCTTGAACAGCGAGAAGAGCTGCACGCCCGCGGGCAAGGCTTCGAGGAAGCGCGCAAAGCGCACGAATCCCGAATCGGGTTGCGGCGTGCGCGCGAAGGCTTCGACCACGCGCGGCGCCAGCTCGGCCAGCAATTCGCGCGCGCGCGCCGAGCGCACGCAGCGATAGCGGCCCTGGTGCCAGGATCGGATTTCGGCCGAGACGCGCGCGGGCTCGGCGAAGCCGAGCTTGGCGAGCGCGGCCAGCGTCCCGGGATCGTCCTCCATCCCGCCGAAAACAAGGGCGGGGCCGGATGCGGGCGCCGATTCCTCGAACAGCCGGCCGTAGCGCTCGGCGACGGTCGTGAAATGGGCGAGCAGTTCGCGCTCGAATGCCGCGTCGTCGGCATAGCCCATGAACGCGGCGATGCGCGTCCAGTCGGGTCCCGAATCGGGCAAGGTTTGGGTCTGCTCGTCGGCGATCATTTGCAGCCGGTGCTCGAGCGTGCGCAGGAATTCGTAGGCGGGCTGGAGGGCCGCCACCGCATCCGCCGGCGCGTGGCCTTTGGCGACCAGCGCGTCGAGTGCCGCGATCGTGCCCTTCACGCGCAATTCGGGATCGCGCCCGCCCCAGATCAGCTGCTGGGTCTGGGCGTAGAACTCGATCTCGCGAATGCCGCCCTTGCCGGTTTTCACGTTGTGGCCGCGCAAGGCGATCTCGCCGCCGCCGCGATGGGCCTGGATCTGGCGCTTGATCGCGTGGATGTCCGCGATCGCCGCGAAGTCGAGATGCTTGCGCCACACGTAAGGGCGCAAGGTTTCGAGGAACGCGGCCCCCGCTTGGCGGTCGCCGGCCACGGGCCGCGCCTTGATCATCGCGGCGCGTTCCCAGTTCTGGCCCACGCTCTCGTAATAGGTTTCGGCGGCGAGGGTGGAGAGCGCCATCGGCGTCGAGGCCGGGTCGGGGCGCAAACGCAGATCGGTGCGGAAGACGTAGCCCTCGTCGGTGCGGGTTTCCATGATCCGCACGGCCAGGCGCGCGAGCTTCACGAACACGGCCTGCGCCTCGTCCGGATCGATGCCGCGCACGCGATCGAGATCGTAGAGCACGATCAGATCGACGTCGGAAGAGTAGTTGAGCTCGCGCGCGCCCAGCTTGCCCATGCCGAGCACGATCAAGCCCGAGCCCTTCGCCGGATCCTTCTTATCGGCCAAGTCGAGCCCGTCGCGGCGCGCGGCCTCGCGCAAGGCATGCGCGAAAGCGAGATCGAGGGCGAGTTCGGCCGTATCGGAAATCGCCTCGACCACGCGCGGCAAGGACCACAGTTTGCCGATATCGGCGAGCGCGATGGCGAGGCTCGCGCGCCGTTTGAAGACGCGCAAGGCCGCCATCAGCGCGTCGGTCGTCGGCGGCGTCTTGGGCGGTTTGCGCAAGCCCGCGAGCAGCTCGGCGAAGACCTTGTCGGGCCCGCGGGCGAGCAGGTCGAGGGCGAATTCGGGATCGCGCCGGACGATCGCGCTCAAATGCGGCGAATTGCCGAAAATCGCCGACAAAGCCGGGTTGCCCTTGGCGAGCTTGCGGGCGAATTCGGATTTCGCCTTGGGAGTCAGCTCGTTGGCGGCCTCCGCCAGGGCGTCGAACTCGCGCGCGGCGGCGTCCGGATCGGACGGACGGGGCCATTTTGCCGAGGCGAAACCGGGGTACAATGCGGTCATGATTCGTATCTGCTCCACAGGCAGGGTGACCGGCGCCGGCCTTGCGGGTCAAGGCGCGCGATGAGCCATCCGATCCGGCTGTTCTTCGAAGTGCTCGGCTCGCTCGCGGCGCTGCTGCTGGTCGGAATGGGAATTCTGCTCTGGCGCCTGTCGTCGGGGCCGATCGCCATTCCGTTCGTCACGCCGCTTCTCGAAGCGGCGTTGGCGGCGGAAGAGGCGCCGCTTTCCGTCGATGTCGGCGAGACCTGGCTGGATTGGTCGGGGCTCACGCGCTCGATGGAGTTGCGCATCTCCGGTGCGGTGGTGCGCGACCGTCAAGGCCGCACCGTCGCGACCATTCCGGAAGCCTGGTTGACGATCTCGGCGCGGCGGCTGCTGCGGATGGAGTTGCAGCCCGAATCGCTACGCGTGTCGGGCTTGCATCTGCGCCTGACGCGCGACGCCCAGGGCGATATCCGCATGTTCGAGGCCGGCGATACCGGCGCGCCGACGGGGGCGGGCGGAGGGCTCGCCTTCCTGATGGCCGAGCTCGCGGGGCCGCCCGATCCCGATCGGCCCCTCGGTCTGCTCGCGCGCGTCGCGCTGGAACGCATGGTCGTGGATGTCGACGACGCGATGACCGGACTGTCGATCTCGCTGGTCGAGGCGCGCGCGGACGCCACGCGCGACGAGGCGGGAATAGCGCTGACCGCGCGCCTGCCGATCCGCGTCGGCGAGCAGACGCTGAACGTCGATCTGCGCGCTCTCCACGCCGCGCAGAACGAGGAAGTCCGCATCCTGGCTTCCTCGCGCGGCGTGTGGCTGCCGGGCCTTGCCGGGCTCGATCCGCGCTTGGCGATGCTGGCGGGAATTCGCGCGAGTCCGGATTTCGACGTCGAAGCGGTGGTGCGCTCGGGCAAGCTGGAATCGGGCACGCTCGCGCTGCGCGCGCGCGACGCGCGCATCGTCGAGCGCGCTTGGTTCGCGCGCGAGATCGCTTTGCGCGACGTGGCGTTGGACGCGCGCGTTTCGGCCGATTTCAAGCGCGTGGAGATCGAGCGGCTCGATCTCGACATCGCGGGTCCCAAGCTGCGCGTGACCGGATCGATCGAAGATCTGCTCGCCCGGCCGCGGCTGCGCGCGCGCGCCGAACTGACCGACCTTGCCACCGAGAGGCTGATCGAGCTGTGGCCGATTTTCGCGCCGCCGAATCCGGTGATCTGGATCGCCGAGAACATCTCCGGCGGGCGCGTGCCCCAGGCGCGCGCGGAGATCGAACTCGCCGCGCGCGACGCGAATTGGTCGGGCGCGGCGCTGGGCCGCTTCCGGCTCGATTTCGCCGTGCGCGGCGCCGACGTGACCTATGTCGAAGGCCTGCCGCCCGTGCGCGGCGCCGACGCGACCGCGACGATGGACGCGCGCCGCGTCGATTTCCGGGTGACTTCGGGTGCGGTGGGCGGCATCCGACTGGAGGAAGGCACGGTGGCGCTCACCGGCCTGGATCAGGACCAGCAATACGCCCAGATCGACGTCCGTCTGGCCGCCCCGATCGGCGAGGCGATGCGCCTCATCGACATGCCGCCGCTGGGATTCCTCAAACGCATCGACGAGCGGCCCGAGAATTTCGCGGGGAGCGCGACGGTGCGGCTGACCACGCGCTTTCCGCTGCTGAACGACCTCAAGCTCGACACGCTGGATATCCGCGCGGAGGCGCAGTCGCGCGATTTCGTCATGCGCCGCGCGGTGATGGGCCAGCCGCTGGAGAACGCCGAGCTCAGCTTGCGCGTCGATCAGAACGGGCTGGACGCGCGCGGGCGCGGGGCGCTCGCCGGCTCGCCGGTCGAGATCGTCTATCGCCGCGAGTTCTCGGCCACGGCCAATCCGATCGAGCGCGCGAGCGCGCGCGGCCGCGCGAGCCCGGAGACGCAAGCCCGGCTCAATCTCGACTTCCCGCCCTACATCGACGGGCCGATCGACGTGGAGATGTCGACAACGGCGACGCGCGACGGGCGGCGGACGATCGATCTTGCCCTCGACCTCGAGCGCGCGGCGCTGCGTCTGCCGGAGATCGAGTGGACGCGGCCGGCCGGCCAGGCGTTGCGCGCGCGCCTGCAGGTGATGCTGCGCGGCGACACGGTGACCGAGATCCGCAACATCGACGCCGCGGGGCCCGGGATCGCGCTGCGCGGCCGCGCCGGCTTCGCGTCCGACGGGCGCACGGTGACGGATATCGAGCTTTCGCGCGCGCTGCTGGAAGGACGATTCGATCTGGCGCAGCTGCGCGTGCGGCGCGATCCGGCCGCTTCCGACGGGCGCGGGCGCAACGCGTTCGAGGCGCGCGGAAGCTTTTTCGACGCCGAAGTGTTCCTCAAGGACAAGACGCCGCCCGATCCGCGCCGGCCCGATTTCGCGCTCCGCGGCGAGTTCGAGCGCTTGCGCTTGGGCGAGGACCGCGAGCTGCGCGACGTGACCATCGACGGACGGCGCGGCGCGCGGCTGTGGGAACGCTTGGCGCTGGAAGCGAAGCTCGAAGCCTCCACACCGGGAGCGGCCGAGCGCGCGCCGTTCGTCTTCGCGCTCGAGCCCGCGCCGGACGGTCTGCAGCGCCTGAGTGCGGCCTCGCCCGACGCCGGTGCTGTGCTGAAAGCGCTCGACATCACGCCCAACGTGGTCGGCGGGCGGCTGAGCGCGCAAGGCCGCACCGATCCCGCCCGTCCCGACCAGGCGATCGCCGGGACGCTGAGCATCCAGGATTTCCGTCTGGTCAACGCGCCGGCCATGGCCAAGCTTCTGTCGGTGGCGCTGCTGACCGGCGTGCTCGATTCCTTGCGCGGCGAAGGGATCGGCTTCCGGCGCATGGACGCCGAGTTCGCCTGGGCCGATCCCGCGATCGAAATCAAGGACGGGCGCATGTACGGGGCGGCGATCGGCGTGACCGCGAGCGGCAAGGTCGATCTCGACGCCGAGACGCTCGATCTCGCGGGCACGGTCGTGCCGGCCTACGCGGTCAATTCGATCCTCGGCAACATCCCGATCCTCGGCGATCTGCTGGCCGGCGAGCGCGGCGGCGGGATCTTCGCGGCGAACTACACCGCGCGCGGCAGCACGTCCGAGCCCGACGTGCGCATCAATCCGCTCTCGACCTTGGCGCCGGGCTTCCTGCGCCGGCTGTTCGGCGGCGGCGGGGCCGCCAGCGGGCTGCCGGCGGGCGTCGATCCGTTCGATCCCACCGGCGGCACGCGCCCGCCCGACTGAACGTCACCCGTAGACCAAATCGCGCGCGAAGAGCGCGATCCCCGGCACGTAAGTGATCACCATCAAGCACGAGAAAACGACCGCGATGAATACGCCCAGATAAGGGATCATGCGGTCGATCCCGATCTTCGCCACTTGGGCGGCGGCGAACAGGTTCACGCCGAAGGGCGGCGTGATCATGCCGAGCGCCAGGTTGACCACCATGATCGTGCCGAAATGCACGGGATCGACCCCGAACTTCGCGGCCACGGGCGCCAGGATCGGCGCCAGCACGATGATCGAGGCCGACGTCTCGACGAACATGCCGACCACGAACAAGAACAGGTTCACGCCGAGCAGGAACAAAGCTTGGGTGTCGAACACCTCCACCAGCCATGTCGCGATCGCGTCGGGCACGCCTTGGCGGTTGAGGAGCCACGAGAACAGCCCCGCGACCGCGATGATGAACATGATCGCCGCCGCCGCGCGCACCGACTTCACGAACACCGGATAGAGATCGGCGGGCTTGATCTCGCGGTAGACGAACAGGCCCACGACCAGCGCGTAGACCACCGCGACGACGGAGGCCTCGGTCGGCGTGAACACGCCGCCATAGATGCCGCCCAGGATCACCACCGGCATCAGCAGCGCCCAAAGAGCCTGGCGCGTCGCGGCCAGGAAGGGCAGGCGGCCGTCGCCGTCGTTCTTGCCCCAGCCCTTGATCCGGCACCACACCAGGACGGTGGCCATCAAGGCCCCGCCGATCAGCAGGCCCGGACCGAAGCCGGAGATGAACAGCTCGGGGATCGATGTCTGCGTGGCGACGCCGTAAAGGATCATCGGGATCGAAGGCGGGATGACCACGCCCAACTCCGCCGAGGTCGCCTGCAGCGCCGCGGCGAAAGGCACGGGATAGCCGTGCTTGACCAAAGCCGGGATCATGATCGCGCCGATGGCGAAGGTCGTGGCGACCGACGAGCCGGAGATCGCCGCGAAGATCATGCAAGTGAGCACGCAAGTGCAGGCGAGCCCGCCTTGCACGCCGCCGACGATGGATTTGGCGAACTCGACCAGGCGTCTGGAAATCCCGCCCACCTCCATCAGGTTGCCGGCGAGGATGAAGAACGGGATCGCCGCCAGGGGGAACGAGTCCAAGCGCACGAACATCTGCTGGGCGGCGACCAGCAGCGGGAAATTGGTGTGGAAATGCAGGCCGGCCAAGGCCGCGATGCCGATGGCCACCGCGATCGGCACCGAGACCGCGAACAACACCAGCATGACGGTCATCATCGTGCCCGTCATACGGCGTTCTCCAATTCCTCGTTGCGGCGGGCGGGATCGAAGTAATGCGCGAGCGCGGCGATCGCGCAGAACGCGGCGCCGACCGGAATGGCCGCGTAGCCCCACGCGATGGACACGTCGAGCCCGGCGAGGTTCTGGAACTTGACCCGCTCGGCCATCGACCAGCCGTACCAGAACAAGGCCGCGAGCAGCGTCAGCGAACTCGCCAGCGCCAGGGTTTCGAGGAAGCGGCGCACGAGCCCGCGCGACAGCTGGTGGGCGAGATCGATGGAGACGAGCGCGCCGGTGCGAAAGCAGCCGGCGAGGCCGATATAGCACATCCAGATCAGCGACACGCGCACCAGCGCTTCGGACCAGGTCGCCGGGTCCTGGAACACGAAGCGGGTGAGCACCTGCCAGAATCCGGCCGCGACCGCGACCGCGAGTGCCGCGACGGCGGTGGCCGTCGCGACGCGCGTGGTCCAGCGGTCGATCGCCAGCAGGACTCCGGTCAGGCGCTCCACCCGCGTCGTCGCCTTACGGACGCCAGTTGCGGATGCGCTCGATGTTGGCCGCACCGAACTCGCGGCCCCAGCCTTCCATCGCCGGGTTCATGGCCGCCTGGAAGCCGGCCGTATCGACCGTCGTCGTCACGGTCATGCCGCGGCTGCGCAGCGTGGCCACGCCCGTGTCCTCGTCGGACGACACGCGCGCGCGATTGGCGGCTTGCGCGGCCTTGGCCGCTTCGCG
>JAMNXK010000576.1 GCA_023653245.1 Tagaea sp. | reverse complement strand
GCGGGCGAAGACCTTGGTGTCGGAGCCGTCGAGCCGGACGGTGCGCGGAAGTTTCATGGTAACCTGGATCATAGACCGCGAAATCGCCATATTCATCGGGGAAGCTTCCCGTCCCCGATTTTCCGGAGCCGCCATGCGTAAATTGGCCCTTTTGTTCGCGTTCGTGATGCTGGCCATCCCGGCCTGGGCGCAAGATTTGGCGCCCCATCGTGCGGCGTATTCGCTGTCGCTGGGCGAGAATCGCGGCCAGGTCACGTCGCTCGACGGGCTGCTGGCCATCGACTGGTCGGAGACGTGCCAGGGCTACACCTTGAACCAGCGCATGCGCTTTCGCATGGCGACGTCCGAAGAAGGATCGGTCGAAAGCGACATCGTGTTCTCGTCGCTGGAATCCAAGGACGGGAAGAACTACCGCTTCTCCTTGCGCACGACGCGCGACGGCAACGTGGTCGAAGAGCTGCGCGGCCGCGCCGTGCTCGATCCCGACAAGGGCGGCAAGGCGTTCTTCTCGGTGCCCGAGCTGGAGATGGATCTGCCGCCCGGCACGATGTTTCCGACCGCGCATTCGCTGCTGCTGCTCAACCTGGCCGAAGGCGGCGAGCGGGTGATCGCGCGCGCGGTGTTCGACGGGGCCACGCTCGACGGGGCGCTCGACGTGACGGCCTTCGTGTCGAACAAATTCGCGGCCGAGGCGACGCTGGGCGCGCGCACCCCGCCGATCGGCAACCGGCCGTTCTGGCGCGTGCGGATGGCCTATTTCAATCCGGACGACAAGACCGGCACGCCGCAATACGAAACCTCGATGCGGATGTTGGACAACGCCGTCGCCTCCGAATACACGTTCGAGTATCCGGAGTTCGGCATGCGCGCGAAGCTCGAACGTCTCGAAGCCGTGCCCAAGCCGAATTGCTGAGTCTCAGACCGCGGGCCACAGCCAGGCGGCGCCGCGCACGCCGCTGGAATCGCCGTGCTTGTTGCGCACCAGCTTGGTGACCAGCGTGTCGGAGAAGCAATGGCGCGGCAGCAGCGCCGGCACGTCGCGATAGAGCGCTTCGACGTTCGATAGGCCGCCGCCTAGCACGATCGTTTCCGGATCGAACAAATTGATCACCGTCGCCAGCGCGCGCGCGAGCCGGTCGACATAGCGCGCGCGCGTCGCCTGGGCCGCCGGATCGCCGCCCTCGGCGGCCGCCACGATCGCCTCGGCGCGCAACGCGACGCCCGTATGGCGCTTGTGGTCGGCGGCGAACGATCCGCCCGACAGGTAGGTTTCGATGCAGCCGCTGCGCCCGCAATAGCAGGCGGGGCCCGGCCGCTCGTCGATGCCGTCGAACACGCGCATGGCGGGCAGGGGGTTGTGGCCCCATTCGCCGGCGATGGCGTTGGGACCCGCGACGAGCTTGCCGGCATGGACCAGGCCGCCGCCGACGCCCGTGCCCAGAATGACGCCGAACACGCTGGCGGCTCCGGCGGCGGCGCCATCGGTCGCCTCGGACAAGGTGAAGCAATCCGCGTCGTTGGCCACGCGCACCGGCCGGCCGAGGCGCGCGGTCAAGTCGCGATCGAGCGGATGGCCGATCAGCCAGGTCGAGTTGGCATTCTTAACCATACCCGTGGCCGGCGACACGGTGCCGGGAATGCCGATCCCGACCGTGCCGCGCGCGCCCAATTCGCGGTCGGCTTCCTCGACCAATCCGGCGATGGTCTCGATGGTCGCGCGATAATCGCCTCGGGCGCTCGGCACGCGGCGGCGGAAAGCGATGGCGCCATCGGCGCCCAGCGCGGCGATTTCGGTCTTGGTGCCGCCGAGGTCGATCCCGTAACGCATACTTTGGCCAATGTTCTCCGGTACTCCCGGCTTTCGCGGGGGTGCGGCGCCGTGCTACACAATTTCCCTATACCCCGCCCGCCGGCAGTATCGCGAGTCCCCGATGGCCAAGACCGTTCTGATCGTCGAAGACAACGAGCTCAATATGAAGCTCTTCCACGATTTGCTGGAAGCGCACGGTTACGCGACCTTGCAGACCAAGGACGGGATCGAGGCGATGAAAATCGCCCGCCAGAAGCGGCCCGATTTGATCCTGATGGACATCCAGCTGCCCGAAGTATCGGGGCTGGAGGTCACCAAATGGCTCAAGGAAGACCCCGAGTTGCGCGTCATCCCCGTGATCGCGGTGACGGCTTTCGCCATGAAGGGCGACGAAGACAAGATCCGCCAAGGCGGGTGCGAAGCCTACATCGCCAAGCCCATCTCGGTCGCCAAATTCCTCGAGACCGTGCAGCGCTTCCTCAACTGACCCGCGCGGCAACGCCATGTCCGCCCGCGTCCTGGTCGTCGATGACGTGCTTCCCAACGTCAAGCTGCTCGAAGCGCGGCTGACGGCCGAGTACTTCGACGTCATCGCCGCCCATTCCGGCCCCGAGGCGCTCGCCAAGGCGACCGCCGATCCGCCCGATATCGTGCTGCTCGACGTGATGATGCCCGGCATGGACGGGTTCGAAGTGTGCCGCCGGCTCAAGGCCGATCCGCGCACCCGCCACGTGCCCGTGGTCATGGTCACGGCGCTGTCCGCCGCCGAGGACCGCGTGCGCGGCCTCGAATGCGGTGCCGACGATTTCCTGACCAAGCCCGTGCGCGACCTCGCACTCTACGCGCGCATCCGTTCGCTCGTGCGGCTGAAGATGCTGGCCGACGAATGGCGCCTGCGCTCGGACACGTCCGAGCGTTTCGGCATGCGCGAGGACACCGCCGCCGGCGAGCGGGAAATCCCGACGCAAGGCGCCAGCGTCTGCGTCGTGGACGAGCTTCCCGGCCTCGCGCGCGCGCTCGAAAAGGCGCTGGCCGC
>JAMNXK010000575.1 GCA_023653245.1 Tagaea sp. | reverse complement strand
TTGAGCCGGTCGCCGCCGACATGGGTGTAGATCTGGGTCGTCGAGATGTCCGAATGGCCCAGCATCGACTGGACCGCGCGCAGATCGGCCCCCCGATCGACCAAATGGCTGGCGAAGGCGTGGCGCAGCACGTGCGGCGACAGGCGCCGGGGCAGGATTCCGGCCTTCGGCGCGAGGGCCTTCAGCTCCTGGGCGAAGCGCGCCTCGGTGGTATGGCCGGCGGCGGCCGCACTCGGGAACAGATAGGGCGAATTCTTTTTGGTCTTCGCGAGGGCGGCGTCGCGGCGCGCGCGCCACGCGGCGATGGCGTCGCGCGCGGGTGCGGACAAGGGCGTCAGGCGCTCCTTGTCGCCCTTGCCGCGCACGATCAGGAAGCGACCGTCGCGCGACAGCGCCGCGAGCTTCAGGCCCGCGAGTTCGGATATCCGCAAGCCCGAGCCGTAGAGGATTTCGAGCGCGCAGAGCAGGCGGAGGCTCCCGGCGAGCCGCGCGGCGGCGATCAACGCTTCGGTCTCGGCCTCGGAGAGGATTTTGGGCAAAGGCCGGCCGAGCTTGGGCGCGTCGACTCCCGCGAACGGATCGGCGCTTGCGCGCCGTTCGGCGATCAGGAAGCGATGGAACTGGCGCAAGGCCGACAATCTTCGCGCGGCGGAGCGCGGGGCGAGGCCGGCCCGCGCGAGCGCGGCCATATAGAGCTTGGCGTGGCCGGGCTCGGCGCGGCACGCATCCGTGCCTTTCCCGGTCAGGAAGTCTTCGTAATGGGCGATATCGCCGCGGTAGGCGCGCAGCGTGTGCGCCGAGGCGTTGCGCTCGGCGACCAGCATTTCCAGGAAAGCGTCGGCGTGGATCGAGACCGCGTCGGGCGCCGTCTTCGGCCGGCCCATCAGACGAACCTCGATCGGGCGGCCTCATGGTTTGACGGGCTCACCATGAGGCCTGTTTGGGTAGGCCTCATCCTGAGCTTGTCGAAGGAGAGGCCGGTCCAAGACCGCATCCGCTTCACAGCCCCGCGGCGATCGCCGCTTCCAGCGCCAGCGCGCGCGCGGTTTCGTCCTGCCCCACGGCGCGCAAGGCGTCGAGCACGGCGAGCAGCGTCTGGGGGGCCGCGCCCGCCGGGCCCTCGGCGCCCAAGGCTTGCGCGGACAGCGCGATCGTCTCGGCGGTGCGGCCGGCGACGGCCGCTTGGTGCAAGGCCGTCCACACGGCCGGATGCGGCAGCGCGACGGGCGCGCGCGCAAGCGTGGTCTCGGGGAAGGCCGCGAACGCGCCGCCGGGCGGCAGATGGCCGACGCCCGCGAGCAACGTCGCGCCAAGCGCCACGCGGCCCGGGGCGGCGCGCGCGTCGGCGCGTGTCGTCGCCTCGCGCCAGGACAGGAACGCGCGCGCGTCGTCGGTCACCGGCCATTCGAGGCCCGCGAGTATCGCGACGACCCACAGCGCGGCATGGCGATCTTCCTCGGCCTGGCCGCCGCCGATGCGCGCGGCGCTGGCGAAGCGCAGCCATTCGCGCGCATCGTCGATGCGCCCGGCGAGCATGAGCGCGCGCGCGGCGTCGGGCGCGTGCGCGGCGTGCTCCGGCGCGGGCCCGATATCGGCCAGCAGATCGAGGCTCGTGCGCGCCAGCGTGGCGTAGCCGCCGCGCTCGCGGCCGTGGCGCCATAGGCGCTGCAGCGCGTCGAGCCGCGCGCCGCCTTGCGCGGCCTTGGCCGCTTGGAACAACGCGGCGCGCCCGCGCGGCCCGCCATCGGTGCGCGCGAAGGCCGCCGGATCGGCGAGTTGCGGCGGCGTCAAGGGGAGCTCGCCGTAGAGCTTGGCGAGATCGGCGGGGGCGAAAGCGCCGAACGCCTCGGCGCGCTCGGCCGCGGCCAGGCGCAATTCGGGTGCCAACCCTTCGACGGCGGCCAGGGCGACGAGCAAGGCCGGCGAATCGCTCAGCGCCAAATCGGCCGGCGGGGCCATTTTGGCGCCGCGCAGCATGGCGAAACCCAGCGGCGTCAAGGCGCGCGGATTGTCCAGCCGCACGCCGCGCCCGTCCCCGCCTTGGGCCAAGAGCAGCGACACGAAATTCGCGTCCTCGGGCACGCCCTGGTCGCGCAGCAGCGTCAGGCCCATTTCCGCGCGCTGGCGGTCGCCCGCCAAGGCTTGGCAGAACATCAGCGATTTCTGGAAGTCGGGATGGCGCAGCCGCGCCAGCGCGTCGCGCGCGGCGGCGCACGCCTCGTCGTTGCGCCCGGCGAGCCAGGCCGCGTCGAGCCGCGCGCGCAGCAAGCCTTCGTCGATCTCGCGCGCCGGCACGCGGGCGGCCAAAGCCTCGGCGCGCGCCGTGTCGCCCAGCTCGCCCAGTTTGCGCGCCCGCAACGCGGTCAGGCTCGCGCGCGCCTCGCCCGCGGGGCTCGCCAGCGTGGAGGCGAGCAGGCGGATCGCCATCTCGCGCGCCGGTGCGGAAGCGAGCGGGGCGGGCAGCTCGCGCACCAAGCGCTCGGCGAGCGCGCGTGCGGTGCCGGACCACGCGTCGGCCGGCAAGCCGCCGCCGCGCCCCGGCTCCATCAGCCCGATCGCTTCCATATCCAGCGGACGGGCCTGTTCGACCTCGATGCCCGAGGGGGCGGGGCGGCCCGGGGCGGCCGATGGGGCGGGCGTTTCGCGCGGCGCTTCGCGCTGCGGCGGGGTCAAACGTATCGGCGCCTGGCCGCCCTGCGCCCAGGCCAGTCCCGGCGCGAGGCACAGCGCCAGGGCTGCGGCCAAACGGTCAGCGCGGCAAGCGATCATTGGGAATCACTTTTTCGATGCGGGCGGTCGGCGGCGGAATATCCCAGCTCGCCAGAAAGGCGGCCAAGCCGGCCGCG
>JAMNXK010000574.1 GCA_023653245.1 Tagaea sp. | reverse complement strand
TTCGCCCAGATTGGTCACGTGCCGCGCGGTCTTGATGTCGGCGAAGACGTGCGGGCTTTGGGTGAAAGTGCGGATCCCGTCGGTGAAGCCGACGACGCGCACGCGCTTGTCGTTGATCTCCAGCACTTGCCCCAGATGCGTGACGCCGAGTTTGGATTTGTAGAAGCGATCGACGATCACGGCGTCGGGCAGCGCCAGATCCTCGATTTGGCCTTCGACCACGTCCCACGGCTTGCCGATGCCGCTTTCCAGATCGAAGCCGACCACGACCACACTCTCCGCCCCGCCATCGGGGCGCTTGAGCATCGAGAAATTGTGGATGTAAGGCTGCGCCTCGGCCACGCCCGCGACCGCCATGACTTGGAAGCGCCGCCGCTCGGGCATGGTGGTCGGCAAATCGACCGAGCGCACGCCGCGGCCCACGACCCAGATATCCGCCTCGGTCCGGTCGACGATCTTGGCGATCGTCACCACGAATCCCAGCAGCAGCCCCGACTGCACGGCCATCAGCGTGACCGAAAACACGATCCCGACCAGCGTGACGAGAAAGCGGATCTTGTCGTGGGCGAGGTTGCGCCAGGCCAGGATGGCGCGCAGCCCGAAGGCAAAGCGCCGGCGCGGCGGGGGGGCTCGAAGGGTGTCGGTCTGGACGGCGGCGGGCACGGATGCTATTCCTTGACTGAACGGTGTTCACTTAACGCTGTTAACTAAGCGCTGTCAAGCATGCCCCGAAAACGCCCCCAGCCGCGTTTGTCCGCCGCCGCGCGCCGCGAGGGTATCCTCTTGGCCGCCAAGGATATTTTCCTGGCCGAGGGCTATGCGCGCACGACCATGCGGCGCATCGCCGCGAGCCTCGGGATCACGCCGACGACGCTCTATCTGCACTTCCCCGACAAAGACGCGCTGATGCGCGCGATCTGCGACGAAGCCTTCGTCAAACTCGGTGCCGCGATGGAAGGTGCCACGCGCGACGCGCGCGATCCGATGGCGGCGTTTCGCGGCGTGTTCGACGCCTATGTCGAGTTCGGCCTCGCGCATCCGCGCGAATACCGGCTGGTGTTCATGGCCGAGCCGCCGCCCGGCGCGTCGGCCCATCGGCCCGGCATCGGGCGCGACTACGATCCCAACGATCGCGGCGCGCAAGCCTTCGCCGGGTTCGAGGCGTTGGTGCGCCGCTTGATCGCGGCGGGCCTGTTTCGCGACGGCGATCCGGCGGTGATGGCCGAGGCCGCCTGGGCGGGCGTGCACGGTCTGGTCGCGCTGTTGATCGACATGCCGCATTATCCCGAAGCCCAGCGCGCGAAGCTCGCCGACGAGGTCGCGCGTATGATCGCCGAAGGCATGGTCGAAAGGTGAGCGAACTCGCCGAAGCCTACGCGCGCGACGGCGTGGCGCGCGTGCGTGGCGCGCTCGACGAAACCTGGATCGCGCGATTGCGCGCGGCGGTCGATCGCGCGATGGCGACGCCCTCGAACGACGCCATGGAGTTCAACGCGCCCGGCGAGCCGGGCCGCTTCTTCGGCGACATGTTCATGCACCGGCGCGATCCCGATTTCCGCGCCGCGTTCTTCGACACGGCGTGCGCGAGGCTCGCGGGCGACGCGATGGGTGCCACGGAAATCCGCCTGCTCTACGATCAGATCTTCGCCAAAGCGCCGTTCACGCCGCGCGAAACGCCATGGCATCAGGACGGGCCCTATTGGCCGTTGACGGGGAACATGCTTTGCACCGTGTATCTCGCCCTCGATCCCATCGATCGGGCGAGCGGTGCGGTTTCCTACATGCGCGGCTCGCATCGCGGGACCGCGTTCCGCCCCGCGCCGTTCCGCGCCGGGGCCGAGCGCGCGGAGCGCTACGTGGGTTCGGCCTTGCCCGAACTCGACGCCCCCGATCCCGCCACGCTCGTGTCGTTCGATCTCGAACCGGGCGACGCGGTCGTGTTCCACGCGCATCTGGTGCATGGCGCGGGCGGAAACGCGAGCGACCGGCCGCGCCGGACGCTCGCTTTGCGCTTCGCGGGCGAGGACGCGCGCTGGCGGACGGGCACGAGCACTTTCCGCCGTCTGCGCAAAGCCAATCTCGCCGACGGCGCGCCCTTGTCCGAACGCGGCGACCTGTTCCCGGTGCTGTGCCGGCGCCAAGGCTAGAGCGGGATGTGTTTTGTCGGAAGCAGCCTTGGACCGGCCTCTCCTTCGACACGAGCGTCCATTGACGGTCGCAGGATGAGGCCTACTTTCAAACCTCATGGTGCGGCCGTCAATGGACGCCCGTGTCGAACCATGAGGTCGCCACGACGTTTCCACCAAAACGCGTCTTGCTCTAGCGATAGAGCCGACGCCCTCGCGTCAAAGCCGACGACTGGCGCCAGGACGTTTCTTGGATCCGGCGTATTCGCGCCGGACTTCTGCGAGCGTGTAGGTCTTCGTCATCGTCGTCAGGCGGTAGCGGAGGATGGCGACGTCGAGCGCGTCTTCGAGCGCTTCCAACCGCCGCAGCTCTTTGGCGGCCATGGGCTTGAGACGACGTGACGTGGCCATGACCGCTCTACACCCTGAGGATCTTCCCCGGGTTCATGATGTCGTCGGGGTCGAGCGACTTCTTGATCATGCGCATCAGCGACACGGCCTCGCCGTGCTCGGCGGTGAGGAAATCGATCTTGCCGTAGCCGATCCCGTGCTCGCCCGTGCAAGTGCCCTCCATGGCCAGCGCGCGCGCGACCAAGCGGTCGTTGAGGCGGTTGGCCTCGGCGACCTCCTTGGGATCGTTCATGTCGAGCACGAAGCACAGATGGAAATTCCCGTCGCCGACATGCCCGACGATGGGCGCGGGCAGGAACGAGCCTTCGAGATCCTTCTGG
>JAMNXK010000573.1 GCA_023653245.1 Tagaea sp. | reverse complement strand
TCGATGCGCGAAGCGCGTCGCCCCGGACAAGCCGACGCAAAGCGGCGGCGCGATCCGGGGTCTTGTTCGATCATGCGCGATCTTGTTTGCCTGAGACCCCGGCTCGCGCCGAAGCTCGCGCTTCGGCTTGGCCGGGGTGACGGACGAGGCGCGGTCAAAGGCGGCCTCCTCCCACATCGCGCAGCCGGAGATTCGTATCCGCCTGCCGGGGCGTGGGCGCGGCGTAATCGCCCAGCAAGCCGCCGAACTGCTCTTTCATCTTGGTGATGGTCGGCCCGCCGGGCCGCACCCAGCCGACGCGCGCAGCGCGTCGCCCCGGCCAAGTCGGCGCGAAGCGGCGACGCGAGCCGGGGCCCATGGCACCACTCGGCGCGGCACGTGGCGTCATCGCGCGGTCGCAGTTCGCCGCTTGATCGGGCGATAGACCCCGGATCGCGCCGAAGCTTCGCTTCGGCTTGTCCGGGGTGACGGATGCGTCAATCGCGCGCCGGCGGAAACGTCGTCGGTGAGGTCGTAGGAGAACATGCCCAATACTCCATCATAGCGGCCGAACCGCCGGTCGCTCGGACGCGGGGCTTCGGCGGGTTGCGCGACGGACGCGCACGCTTATGGGGCATGTCAAGCACAAGCGCGCGCGGCCGTGGTTCGTGTGCCGCGGCGAAGTCAAACTTCGACGGCCTTCACGATATACGCGCGCGGAGGTTCGGATTCAAGCCGGAAGCGAGATGATTTAGGCAAATAAATTCTTACCGGCGCGGGGCGGGCCCGGCGGCCTATCGCTGCCCGCGGCTGCGCTCGATCTCGCGCAAGCGCGCGACATTGCGGTTGTGCTCGGCCAGCGTGCGCGCGAAGACGTGCCGCCCGTCGCCGGCGGCGACGAAGAACAGCTCGTCGGTCTTGGGCGGGTCGAGCACCGCCTCGATCGCCGCGCGGCCCGGGTGGGCGATCGGCGTCGGCGGCAGTCCGGCATGGACATAGGTGTTCCAAGGATGGCGGTTGTCGAGATCGGCCCGGCTCAACGGCCGCCCCAGCGGACCCGACGGATCGACGCCGTACGCCACCGTGGGATCGGCCTGCAGGCGCATGCCGATGCGCAGGCGGTTGACGAACACGGCCGCCACACGCGGCCGCTCGTCGGCATGGCCGGTCTCGCGCTCGACGATCGAGGCCAAGACCAGCGCTTCCTCGACGTTGCGCAGCGGCAGATCGGGCGCGCGACGGGGCCACAACTCGGCCAGCAGATCGCGCTGCGCGCGCGCGGCACGCTCGACCAGCCGCGCGCGCGTCTCGCCCCAGGTATAGAAATACGTGTCGGGCAGCAGCGTGCCTTCGGCCGGCGGAGGGATCTCGCCCTCGGCGCCTTCGAGGCCGCGCAAGATCGCGAGCATCTGCGCCGAGGTATGGCCCTCCACCAGCGTCACGCGGCGCATGAAAACGCGGCCCGAGGCCAGCAACGCCGCGACCTCGCGCGCCGAGGCTTGCGCCGGGATCGCGTATTCGCCGGCTTTGAGGCGCGCCAAATGGCCGTCCCAGCGCGCGCCGGCCAGAAACGCCCAGGACGAGGCGATGGCCCCGCTATCGGCGAGCAGCTCGGCGATGGCTTCGCCCCCCACCCCCCGCGGAACCACCACGCGCACGGGCTCGGCGGCGGGCCCGGGCGAGACGTAAAGATCGGCGACGCGCCAAATCGCGGCGGCACCGATCGTCAGAAACGCGAGGACGACGAGGGCGGCGAGACGCCGCTTGGTCAATTGACCGCCGAGAAGACCACGGCCGCGTTGGTGCCGCCGAAGCCGAAGGAGTTCGACAGCGCGTGGCGGATCTTGCGCGGCTTGGCTTGCTTGGGCACCAAATCGATGTCGCAGCCGTCCGACGGATTGTCGAGGTTGCGGGTGGGCGGCGCCACTTGGTCGCGGATGGCGAGGATGGAGAAGATCGCCTCCACGCCGCCGGCGGCACCCAGCAAATGCCCGATCGCCGATTTGGTCGAGGACATCGACAGCGAATAGGCGTGCTCGCCGAACAGGCGCTTGACGGCCCCCAGCTCGATCTCGTCGCCGAGCGGCGTGGAGGTGCCGTGCGCGTTGATGTAGTCGATCGCCGTCTTGTCGAGCTTGGCGTTGCGCAAGGCCGCCGTCATGGCGCGGAAGCCGCCATTGCCATCCGCCGGCGGGGCGGTGATGTGATAGGCGTCGCCCGACAGGCCGTAGCCGGTCAGCTCGGCGTAGATTTTGGCACCGCGCTTCTTGGCGTGCTCGTACTCCTCGAGCACCACCACGCCGGCCCCCTCGCCCATCACGAAGCCGTCGCGATCCTTGTCCCAAGGGCGCGACGCCCGGTCGGGCGTGTCGTTGAAGTTCGTCGACAGCGCGCGCGCGGCGGCGAAACCGCCGATGCCCAGGCGGCAGATCGCCGCTTCGGCGCCGCCCGCGACCATCACGTCCGCGTCGCCGAACATGATCAGCCGGCCGGCGTCGCCGATGGCGTGCGCGCCCGTGGCGCAAGCCGTCACGGCCGAATGGTTCGGTCCCTTGAAGCCGTATTTGATCGACACGTGGCCCGAGGCGAGATTGATCAGCGCCGAGGGGATGAAGAACGGCGACAGGCGCCGCGGGCCCTTTTCCTTCAGCAGCAACGCGCCGTCGGCGATCGACTGCAAGCCGCCGATGCCCGAGCCGATCATCACGCCGGTGCGCTCGCGGCTTTCCTCGTCGTCCGGCTTCCAGCCGGAATCCTCCACCGCCTGGGTGGCCGCGGCCACGCCGTAGACGATGAAGTCGTCCATCTTCTTCTGCTCTTTGGACGCCACCCAATCGTCGGGATTGAACTTGCCCGACGCGCCGTCGCCGCGCGGCACC
>JAMNXK010000572.1 GCA_023653245.1 Tagaea sp. | reverse complement strand
GCCGTGGCGATCTCCTCGATCTTGACCCCCGGATTTCGGCGCTCGAACTCGCGTATCGTGTAGGCCCAGCCCTCCCGGTACTGCACGAAAGTCGATTGGAACCCCATGACCTTGAGGGTCCGCTGCTGTTGCTGTTGGGACTCGGCCGGCGTCGCGACGGCGAGCCCCGCGATCGCGACGGCCGCGATCGTTGCAAACATCCTTCTCATGTCGGTCCTCCCTGTTTCGAGTGGTTGTCGTTCAACTTTTCACCGCGCCGGCGGTGATGCCCTGCACGAAGTAGCGCTGGAAGAAAACGAACAGCGCCATCACCGGAATCGTGACCACGACCGCCACCGCCATGGCGTCGCCCCAGCGGTATTGGAACTCGCCGAGGAACAGCAGGCTGATCATCGCGGGCAGCGGCCGGACGGCGGTCGATGTCGTGAATGCCAGACCGAAGATGAACTCGTTCCACGACGTGACGAACACGAAGATCGCCGCTGCGGCCAAGCCTGGCGTGGTCGTCGGGACGACGATCCGCCAGAAGCAGGTGTAGAGACTGGCGCCATCGATGAACGCGGCTTCCTCCATCTCCGGCGGCAGCGCGTCGAAAAAGTCCTTCAGCATCCACACCACCACCGGCAGCGTGATGGCGGCGTGACTCAAGATCAGACACAAATGCGTATTGAGAATGCCGCCCGCCGAGAACATCAGATAGAGCGTGAGCATCAGCAGGGGAATCGGCAGCCCGAGGGACGCCAAGAGCAGCGTCATGAACGCCGCCCGGCCCCGGAAGCGGGCCCTGGAAACCCCATACGCGCAGAGCGCACCGGCCAGCGTCGCTATCGCCGCCGCACCGGCGGCGATGACGAGGCTGTTCGCCAAAGCGGTCATGATCGTCTCGCCGAACGCGACCTCGTAACCCTGAAGGGTCGGTGCGTGCGGCACCAAGGTCGGCGGGCGGATGAATATCTCCTCCGGACGCTTGAACGAAGTCACGATCATCCACGCGATCGGGAACAGCATGACGCAAAGGCTGGCGGCGACGAGCGCGTAAAGACCGGCCCGGGCGAGCCGCTCCGCGCCTCCCTTGCCGGGCGCCCGCGGGGTCATCGCTCGGCCCGCCGCGCGCGGCGGTCCACCGACCACGCGAAAAGCGCCGAGGCGAGAACGAGTGCCACCGACCAGAAGACGCCGACCGCGCCCGCGAGCCCGAAATCCCATTGCTGGAACGCAAGTTTGTAGGTGTAGAGGCTCAACGTCGTCGTCGCATTGATCGGGCCGCCGGCCGTCACGACCAGCGGCAATGTCAGTTCCTGGAACAGGCGGACGGCTTGGAGCAGCGCCGCCACGACCACGACATTCCGCACCAGCGGCAGAACGATGTGGCGCAGGCGTTGAAGGTAGGTGGCACCGTCGATCCGCGCCGCTTCGATCAGATCCTGCGAAATGCCCTGCAAGGCCGCGAGGAAGGTGATCATCATGAACGGGATGATCCGCCAAACGAAGCCGGTCATGACGACGATCGTCGCGAGCGTGCCGTCGGCCAGCCAATTCGCATTGGCGTCGAGGACGCCGATAGACACGAGAAGGTGATTGACGATCCCGTAGTCGAAATTGAACAGCCACCCCCAAAGCACGGCGATGGCGATCCAAGGCACGACCCAACCTTGGAAAATCATCGTCCGGAACAGCCGGGTTCCGCGCAGATTTTCGTTCAGCAGCAAAGCCAGCAGGAAGCCGAGCACGGTCGCCAAAAACGTACTGCCGAGGACGATGACCAAGCTGTTGCGGGCGACCTCCCAGAACGTGCGATCGGAGAAGATGTAGTCGAAATTCTCGAATCCGACCCAGTTCCAGCTGCGCGACTTCGGCGAGGCGTCGGTGAAGGCGATCAAGACGCCGTTCAAGAACGGCCAAACGAGCAATACGAGAGCGATCGCGACCGTGGGCACGAAAAGCCCGATCGTCGCCCAGGGGTGCGCACGAAGAAACGCGCTCATGCGGCACCGCCCAAGCGATAGAGGCGGCGGGCCGTGCCGCCGAACACCGCTTCGCGCGTGGTCCCGCTTCGATCTTCGACGATCCTCTCCAGGATTTGGATTTGCCGGGCGGCCGGGCACATGAGCCCCTCGATCGGCAGATTGCTGCCCCACATGCAGCGATCGGCCCCGAAAGCGTCGATCGCGAAACGGACGGGGTCGCGAAGGCGGGCTTCGTTCCAGTCGCGGGCGATCGACCAGAGGCCCGAGATCTTGACGTATGTGTTCTTCGCCTCGGCCGCGCGCCGCATACCGGCGCGCCAGATTTCGATCTGACCGGGAAGTTCGGGCTGGAGAGTGGCGAGATGATCGATGACGATCGGCATGTCCGGATGGTCGCGCGCGAGCGCGTGCAGCTCCGGGAGCTGTTCGGGGAGCAGAACGAACTCCATGAGCAAGCCGCGGCGGGCGATTTCGGCGACGCCCGCGCGGAACGGCCGCGACTTGGAGACTTCCGGCCCGGCCGCGAACCGCCACGGCGAGTCCGCGCGCCACGCGATCCCGGCGCGCACGCCGCGCACGCCCGTATGCGCGCGGATCGCCTCCAGATCGGCGGCGACCGAAGGCGAAGCCGGATCGATGTGCGCGACGCTTGCCGCCGGCGCGCCGGCGCCCAAGGTTCCGAGCCACGCGGATTCCGCCGAGGGGTCGTCGGCCCCGGGTGCCGCCTCGACGTGGACGCTCGCCGAAACGCCCGCACCCCGCGTGTCCCGACGATAGTCTTCGGGAAGGTAGTCGCGCATGATCGGCGTGTGATCGCCGAACGGGCGTGGTGCGGACCCGGGCCGCAGCCAAGGGTACGGAAAGCGACGCAGATCCCACAAATGATGATGGGC
>JAMNXK010000050.1 GCA_023653245.1 Tagaea sp. | reverse complement strand
GCGTGTGCACGGGCGTGACCGCGCAAGCGATCTCCGCGTGCGCGAGCTCGCGGCGCAGGATGCCGGGCAGGAACGCGCCCACGCCGTTGGCTTCGACCGAGATGCGCTGGACGTGGTTGCGCTTGGCGAACTCGGCGACTTGCTTGCAGTACTGCGCGGCTTCGTCGCCGTCTTTCGCCTCTTTCTGCGGCGCCTTGAGATAGGCGACCTCGTGCAGCCAGTAGAATCCGTCCTCGTCGACGAACACGACCGCGATCACCGAGCGATCGCCGGTGGGCTTGCCGTAGGACGGATCCCACCAGCAGCTCGCCGAGACGAGCTGCTTGCCTTCGAGCGTCAGCACGGGGCGGCGGTTGGCCTCCGAATACGCGAGCGCGCCGTCATAGGGAACCATGCGGTCGAGGTCGAGCCGCCCGCCCGCCTCGGGCAGCGGCTCGAGCATCATCTGCGCCTGGAATTTGCGCGGGCCGGTGCGTTTGCGGATCGCGACGATGCGCTCGGGCGAGAAGCGCTCGGGCCAGGCGCTGTCGCCTTTCTCGTCGAGCAACGGGATCGCCAGCCGCTCGAAACCCTCCAAGAAGGGGGTCGACTCGGCCGTGCCCTCGGCGTAGATCGACTCGTGCGCGTGCGGCGTGCCGATGTAGAGCTGCAGGCCGCCGGGCACCAGCACGTACTCGATCTCGTGCAGGCGCTCGCGCAGATCCTCGCGCTTGGCGGGCGTGTCGCAATTGTTGGGCACTTCGACGTCGTCGCAGATCACCACGTCGGCGCGGCTGCCGGTCATGTTGCCGAGCATGCCCTTGGCGACCATCGACGGATCGCGCAGCTCCGCCTCGCGCGCGACGATGAACTGATCGGCCGCCCATTGCTCGGTCTTCACCGGCTTCAGGCCCGCGCAAGCCGGATGGCGCTCGACGATGCGCTTGACGTTGCGCACCATCTTGCGCGCCAGCGCGTGCGTGGCCGCGAGCACGAGCACCCGCAGATTCGGATCGCCCGCGAACAGCCAGGCGCAATAGAGCCCGACCAGGGTCGACTTCCCGCTCGAGCGGAACGCGAGCAGCACCAGACCGTGCCGCGGCGCGTCGCGCTTGGATTCGAGCCAAGCCGCGATGCGCGCGTGCAGCGACGGCGTGCTTTGACCTTGCAGCGCGTTCCACGCGTCGACGAAAGCCACGAAGCTCGCCGGCGCGGGGCGCGCCGGCGGCGGCGGCGGTGCGGACCTCGCGGCGCGCTTCTTGCGCGGCGGGGCGTTGGCGGGCGCGCGCGCGCGCCGCCCGGATTTGGCGGCCATGGCCCGGCTCAACCGGAAGCCGGCCAGCCCTGGCCCAGATCGATCGCCAGCACGGCTTGCAGGTCGTCCGCTTCCTCGATCGTCGTCCCCAACGCACGCTCGTTGGAGAAGCAGGCCTGCACATGCGCGCGCACGATCTGGGCGGCGGCGAGCAGCTGCGTGGCGTTCAACGTCACCCAGCCCGCGCTCGATTTCCACTCGACCGTGTAGCCGGGATCGAGCGTGGCGGCGAGCGCGGCCCCCACGATCAGGCTTTGGCTCTCCCGGTCGGTGCGGAAACCGCCCGTGCCGCCGGCTTCGCGCGCGAAGCGCAGCGCCGCGAGATCGGCCAGCCGCGCCGCCTTGACGTCGGCGAGCGGCCGCGGCTGCCCCGGGCCGAAATAGTAGCGTCCGTCGAAGGGGACGGGCTCCGCGACAGGCTCGAGACCGAAGGCTTGACGCTCGGTCGGCGTCAGCGCGCGCAACCATTCCGCGGGATAGTTCACGCCCTCGCGGGCGAAGGCCTGGTCGATGCGCACGGTCTGGCCGTCGGCGAACTGGAAAAGCATGTGTGCCTCCTATCGGGCGGTTGCGAATTTGAAGGGGGTTTCGGCGAAGGCGGCGCAGACGTACTCGGTCACGGCGCCGTTGTAGTTCGGGTCGTTCGCGCGGAACTTCACGCCGTTCGCCACGAAATCCAACGCGTTGCCGCCGCTCTCGCCACCGCTCCCGTTAAGGAACAATCGGTTGACCAGCGGATTGCTTGCGTCGCGGACGGCGTCGAATTGGAACCAATTGGCGGCGGTGCCGCCGATATTCTTGTTGAGGAACCAGCGCGGGCGAAATCCGAGATGCAGGAAAGCGCCGTCGCTCGAACCGTTGCCGATGTACTTCGGGAACGCCGAGAACCCCGGAATCGCGGTGAACACGAGCGCGTAGAAGCTCGTTCCATTCCCATTGACCCCCGTGTTGGTGCCGAGGCTGAAAACGCTGCCCGTCGGAGCCGTGTTGTTCCAGACCGTGCCGTCTGTCGTCGGCCCCGCGCTTGTGGAGCCATTCAGGAAATGAAAAACACCCTGCGGCGCCGCGGCCATATGATGATGGTAAACGTACCAACCGGTCCCCGCGTTGAGCGCCTTCACCCAGATCATGTGCGGCACCGCATTGAGCCCGTGCGCGATCGTGCGGTTCGCGCCGTTGCCGGTCCAAATCACGACGTCCACGCCGAAGGTCGAGCCGCGCCGCCACGCCCAATCGACATATGCGTGCGCGTTGATGTTGCTGCCGCGCGCGTTTGCGTCGCCGCCGAGCGCGAATCCGTTGGAGGCGAGCGCCGTCAGCGTTTCGCCGTCATTGTGGTCGAAATTCGTGGTGTTAAACTCGATTCCCCTGAAGGTGCCGCGAACTTCGTCGTAGGCGTTGTATTGCGTAGCGGCGGAGCGCGACTTGATCGCCACTACGCCGGGCCGAAAGCGCAAACCGGTCACGCTCGCCGGGGCGCCCGTACCCGTGCGCAGCCCCGCGTGGAATCCGTCGTCGCCGCGCCGGATCGCCGGCGTCGGGAGATTCGCGGTGCACAATGCTTGGAAGCCGGTCGGCGGCGTGTAGGCGAAGGCGCGCTGGCCGAAATTGAAAACCATCGTTGCGGCGTTGGCGAAGTGGTAGCTGCCCAGGAACATCGCCGCGCCAGCCGGGTTGAGCGTCACGCTCGGGTTGGCGCCGGTCGCCGGGTTGCCGGAAGCGAACCAGGTTCCGTTTCGCCCGAACCAGACGCGGCACGTTGAAGCGTCAGTGTAGTTGACGGCGACCATCGCCACGTCGTTCGACGAGAGCGCAGAGTCGTAGCTGGAGCCAGCGCCATTCGTGCGAAGCGTGGCGGCGTCCATCCAGCGGACGGACGTGGCGGTGTCGCCGGGGCTGTTGTTGCCCGGAGGCGTGACCGCGACGCCGCCGTTGTTGTCCGCCGAGGTCGCCGTGAAGGTCGCTTCGGCGTAGGTGGCCATCCCCGGCATGATGGGGATCGTCGCGAGGAAGCCCTTGTTGAAGCTTCCGCCGCCGGGATTGCTTTGCAGATTCCCGTTCGACGCGCCCATGACAAAGCCGTTGCCGTACTCGGCAAGCCGGTTCAGAGTCGCGAAGTTGTTCGTCGGCGTGTCCGACATCCGGTCGAACGTGACGCCCGACGTGACGCTGATGCCGCTGGTCGCCCAGTTGTTGGCGTTGCCCGAGCGGTCTTGGCCGATGGTCGTCGTCGACGTCGCGTCGTCGAACGGAAGATAGAACCCGTTGGCGCCGTAGGTGCCGGTGTAGCGCTTCGGAACCCAGGCTCCGGTCGTCGCGTTCGTCTCGCCGAACGCAGACGGCGCGAGGGCTTGGCCGTCCACCTGAATGACTTCGCTGAGGTAGCCGTCGAAGAACCACAGCCCCGAACCGTTGTGGCGCTGTCCAATCGTCCACTGGCGAGACGCCGTGTTCCAATCGAAGCTGTAGTTCAGGGCCGGGTAGGAAGCGGACGAGAAGGAGGCGACCTCGACGCCGTTCCAATGGATGCGAACGCGGTTCGCCGCAGTGGCTTGAGTCGTATCAATGGCGACCACCAGATGTCCGTGCGCGGTGGGGTCGCGATAGAGCGCGCTGGTCAGAAGGTTGTAGGAGCCAATTCCGCTGTCACGGATTTGGACTTGATCTCCCGCGCCGTTCGTGCCGCTCCCGAAGCCAATCGTGTCCGCTTGGCCGGAGGACGATGCGCCGCCATAGAGGGTTTGGAAACCCCCGGTCGCCAAGCTGGCGCGTTTCACCCAGAACGACACCGTGCAGACGCGGCTGTTCGTCGGTGAAGAGGCGTTGGTGCGCAACAGACTCGCACTGTTGCTCGCGCGGAACCGGAGCGAATGCGCGATCGAGTGACGGGCCGGGCCGGCGAAGGATGGAAGGGGAAACATGTCAGTTGCTCCACCGTCCGACGCAGCGCATCAGCGCGCCGGAGTTGAGGAAAGCGAAGATCGCCACCTTGTTGGCGCCCAAAGGCAGCGACGGCGTGCCTTCGATCCCGAAATCGTAGGCCGAGCTCCAGGCGAGCGAACGCCCGCCGGTCGCGTCCTGCTGGACGATGAGGACATAGCCGCCGCCGTCGCGCTGATGGGATGGCGAGTTCATCGTGCGGTTTCCCGCCAGCGTCACGCGCGCGAGGGTTTGCGTATCGAGATTCCAGTCGATCCCCGGCGCGTCGGAGAGCGTAGCCGGGGCATAGCGTTGCGCTTGCGTGAACGCCTGCACCGCGTCGAGATAGGCGTGGTTGAGGGCCGCGTCTTCGGCCCCCAGCGCGGCGCGCGCGGTCGCGGCGGACGTCGCGCCGGTCCCGCCTTGCGCCACCGAAAGGGGGATGATCAAGCTCGCGCCGCCGCTCTCCGCGCGCGCCACGATCCGGCCATCCGCATCGAAGCCCAGGAGCTGTCCCGCCCGCGTGGCCGCGCCGGGCAGACGCATGTCGAGCGCGGCGGGATCCGCGTCGGACAGACGCACGGCGCGCGAGGCGTCGTGCGCGACTTGCTGGATCGACGCGGTTTGGAAGTCGAGCTCGTCGTTGAGCGTCTTGGCGCGCAGCTCGCCGCCTTCCTGGAAGTCGGTCTGGCGCTGGACGGTCAAGCGACGCAGCAACGTCACGCGCGCGCCCGAAGCGGGTGCCGCCGTGAAGTTCACCGTGCCGCGGCCGTCGGCGCCGACCGCGACCGCGAATCCGGACGCGACGACGGCGCCGTTCACGCGGACTTCGACGTCGATCGCTTGGAAGACGGCGAAGTCGAACGGAAACGCGGTTTGCGTGCCGTTGGCGGTGTATTCCTTGCGCGGCGCCTCGGCGCCGATCTTGATATGCGTGGTCATGGGATGGGTCCTTTCGATTCTGCCGTTGCGTCAAAACGCGCCGTAGTCGCCGCGCGGATTGGGACCGTGGTAACCGATGCTCCGCGCGTCGCCGCGCGGGGAGCCCTGCTGCAATAGCGTTCCGAAGTTCTCGGCGCCCCACTGGACGATCCCGCCGATCTGCCTGCCGAGACTGAGGCCCGTGGACAGCAAGTCCGGCCGGCCGGGTTTGATGCGCGATAGCGACGAAGCCAAGCCCGCATCGAGTCCGCCGAGGCGGTAGTCGAACATCGAGCGGGCGTCGGCCGCTTGCTCGTCGGCGTCCGCTTGGATTCCGTCCAGCAGCGCGCCGGCCGAGCCGTCGGTCGTCGACAGGCCGCGCGCACCGAACGACGCACGCGCGCGCGCCTGCGATCGTTCGAGCAGATTCGCTCGCTTGCGCTCCTCCATCTCGAATTGGCGCTGCATCAGCTGGCGCTGATGTTCCGCCTGCTGATGCATGGCGGCGGCTTGGGCGGCGCCCGGATCGGGTTGCATCAAGCCATTGATGGTCTGGACGGCGCCCAGGCCAAGCGAAGCGCCGGCCATCATGGTCGGAAAAGTAACGGCACCCATCAGTCGTTCACCTTCATCTCTTGGGTTACGGAAAGAAGCTGGAACGGCAGCGGCGCGGGCAATTCGATCCGCCACAGCGGATCGACTCCGCTCCGCTTCCATCCCAGCGCGCGGAAGCGCTTCTCGCCCGTGAAAGGGACGATCGCGCCGTCGAAAGCATGGGCGCCGCCGAAGCCGCGGAACGGCACATCGACGAAGCCCGAGCCCGTGTCGATGCGCATCTGGCAGCTGGCAAGCAACCGGAACGACGCTTCGATCAGGCGCACCGAGCGCGGCGCGCCGTTCGCACCCGCGGGCGGCAAGGGCTCGATGCGCGCGACGAACGGCAAGCCCGCTTCGGCCATCGTCGCGGCCGCGGGGAAAGCGACGGCGCCCGACGCCACGCTCGCGAGCCCGATCGGCTGGCCGTCGGCCACGCGATCGACGGCGCGGCCGTCCAGATGCGCGAGCCCCGCGAGCGCGGGCGACGGACCCGCCGCGACCGGCCCGCGCACGCAAGCGTCGGTGGCGCAGTCGTTGTCGAAGCGCTCGAGCGACCAGGCGCCCGCGCGTTCGACGGCGAAGTAGCACTCGTTGTTCGCGACCGCGACGGAGCGGAAGGCGCCGTCGGTCTCCTGCAGCGACCAAGCGGTGACCTGCTCGGCGCGGTAGACGGTGAGCGTGGCGAGCGTGCCGTCCTTGTTGACCAGATGCACGAGCCGGTCGTCGGGGTCGTATTCGACGTCGACCGGATCGCGCACGAGCTGGGGCGCGAGCAAGGCGAGATCGGTCGCCTGATAGGCCTGTTCGGAGTCCGTGTAGAGGAACTCGCGCAGATCCTTGCCGCCGCGGCCCGCGAACAGCGTGGCGCCGTCGACGTCGCGCGGCCGCACCGTGCGATCGACCGGCGAGCCGATGCGCGTCTGGCGGTTGAGCTGCAGATTCTCGGGCGTCAGCGGCTCGCCCGTGACCATCCATTCGGCCCCCGAGGTCAGCACCTGCAAGTGCCGGCCCGAGAACACCGCGCGGATCGCGTTGACCTGGTCGGAGAGCAGCGCGAACTCGATCGCCTCGTCGTCGAGCGCGGTGCCGAGATCGAAATTGAACAGATCGCCCGACTTCGACAGCCACAGCCGGTTGGGCAGGTCGCGCGAGCCGCCGATCACCAGACGGTCCTGGTGGAAGGTCACGCTCAAGGGCCAGCCGCGCAAGCCCGAGAAGGCTTGCTCCTCCCAATCCTTGGTCGCAGATGTGGGCAGACTTTGGCCCGAGGGCACGCTCGCGGTGGCGCTGGTACCCGACGCGACGGCGGTGACGATCGCTTCCTTCTTCTCGATGCGCACGCGCACGCCGACATGCCCGGCGACGAACACCGACGCCGACGCCGTGAGCGTCACCGTTCCCGACGAAGCGCTCGCGGCGAGCGTCACGTTGTCGGCCGCGAATTTGTGGTGGGGCTGATGGATCGCCCCCTTGTCCTCGAAGAACGCCCACTCGGCGACCGTCCAGCTGGTGTGCGACTGGCGCGTGATGCGCCGGGGCGACACTTCCGGGTGGACGACGAGCAGCGTGTCGGCGCTCTGCGTCCAGGCGAGTTGCGCGAGCTGCGCGTCGGTCCACGGCGTGGCCACGCTCGCCTGCAACACGCCGTCCTTGTAGACGCGCATCGCCTGGTGGACGAAGGCGAGCAGATAGGCCTGTTCGGTGTTGAACTCGAACGGCACCAGCCGCGCGCGGCCGGGCAGCGCGCCGACGAAGGCGAGGCCGGGGCGGCGGCGCAATCCGCCGGTCGGCTGCACGAAGACGTTGCGCAAGGCGCGCGCGCCGTTCTCGTAGGCGCGCAGATCCACGCGGCCGAGCATGGCCTCGCCGATCTCGCCCGAGGCGAAGGAGGTCTTGGCGATCCGCGCGATGCTCATCGGCGCACCTCGACAAGCGTGAAGTCCTCGACGCGGCCGGGCGTGTCCTGCTGGGCGTCGATGAGACGCGCGCGGCGGAATTCGCCGTCGGCGAGCTTGTAGAGGAGCTCCGCGCGGCTGGTGCTCTCGGTCACCGGCAGGCAGAACTCCGCCGCCAGCGCCGCGATCAGCGCCGAGTCAAAGAACGGCGGAAACGCGCTTTCCTCGGGCCGGAAAATGTAGGACAGCACGACCTCGTCGAGATCGGTCTGCAGCGTGGATTCGGAGATCCGGTACTCGACGCCGCGCCCGCGTCCGGACACGCCGACCGACAGCGCGCGCAGGAAATCGGCGGGCAGCTGGAAGGCGTGGCGCAGATCGGCGACCGGCGGATCGGCCAGGCGCGCGAGCGTCGTCTGGGCCGAAGCGAAGCTCCACGGATGCGCCGAGATCAGCGCGTCGCGCACCGACGGATAAAGCGCGGCGGCCACTTGGGATTCGACCGTGCCTTCGACGAAGGAAGCGATCGGCCTGGCGCCCAATTTGATGAGCGCGCGCGAACAGAGTGCGATGGGCGTAAGAGCCATGACGGTCGTTCCTTTCGATCGGGTTGGGGGGTCGGCGGACCGGCGCCGGGTATGCCCTCCCCGGGCCGGTCCGCTTCCCCTCGCGGGTGCGCGTCAGTCGGTGTCGGCCGTGTCGAACCGCGTCAGGTTGGCGGTATCGACCACGCCGCTCGCATTCGACGCGACCGCGAAGACCCCGTGGGCCGGCGTGCCGCCCGTGCCGGTGTTGGACAGGATCATGTCCCCGGCACGCAGCATGTCGGCGGCGGCGTTGAAGTAGCCGGTCGTGTCGACGTCGGCGGCCGCGTCGGGGGTGGTGTAGTGCCAAAGCGTGAAGCCGTTGGCGTAGGCGAGCACGCTGAGGTTCTTTTGCAGGAAGGCCATCGTCATTCTCCTTTGCGTTACTCTTGGCAGTCGATGCCGACGACGCCGTCGGCGTCGATGATCGCGGCACCCTGGCTCATCATGTTCGAGATGAAGTAGCTGGCCCGGTCGCCGTGCCACGTGACGTCGGACTTCACCTCGTGACCCGAAGCGTGGCCGATCGCCGATTTGTGGAACCAGTGGCAGCGGCGGACGTTGCCGGTCTTGGTCAGGCCGGAATGCGGGATCCACAGCGTGCCGAGCCAGCGCTTGGCCTGGGACCCGTTCCACGGCAACTCGCCCTCGCCGATGTAGTCGGCGTTGGCGAACTCCTCGATGTCGAGCAGGTCGCTCCACTGCGCCCACCCGACCACCGCGAAGCGGTCGCCGTCGTCCGGCACGTCCTTGCCGCCCAAGCGCTCGAAGGCTTCGAGCACCTTGACCTTGGTCAGACCCGTGGTGCCCACGGCGATAGGCGTGGGCGCCGCGTCGAGCGCTTCGATGATCAGCTCGTCGGTCTTGCGGCCGAGCGCGTAGGCGCCCGCGTTGATCAGCGAGCCGCGCTCGTCGCCGTTGGCCTTGAACTCGTCGAGTTTGTCGAGCCATTCGCCGGCGTAGTAGTCCTTGAGGAACACTTCGACGGTCGAGTGCTCGACGTTCATCACCGGGACTTGGGCGTGACGCGCCTTGGTGGTCGCCGCCCCCTTGCCCATCTTCTGGAACACCGTCGACGCGGCTTGGATGTCCTTCTTCGAGCGCACGGTGTCGCGCAGCTTCGATCCCATGCGCTGATAGGCGTCGTGGATCTCGGCCTCGTAGTTTTTTACGAACGAATTCGCAATTTGCATTGACATAGATTGTCTCCTGTCTCGAGTTTCGGGGTTCCCCGGACCCGTCGGGTACGGGGGGTCGGTTTGTCTTCGGCGCCGGGGCCGGGGTTTGCCGCCGGCCGTCTCGCGAACGGCCTTCCGGCGGCGCGCCCCGGTTATCCCGGCGCGTTCTTCCCGG
>JAMNXK010000571.1 GCA_023653245.1 Tagaea sp. | reverse complement strand
GGCGCCGCGGCCGGCGGGCACGAAGATGCTCGTCGATCGCGAGGGCCAGACCGGTTCGATCGGCGGCGGACATCTGGAGCTCGACGCGATCGACAAAGCGCGCGCCCTGCTCGCCAAGGGCGACACGGCCCCGCATGTCGAGCGCTATGCGCTCGGCCCCAAGCTCGGCCAGTGCTGCGGCGGGGCGGTGACGCTGAGCTTCGAGCCCTTCCCGGCGCGCGAATGGCAGGTGTGGATTTTCGGCGCGGGCCATGTCGGCAAAGCGCTGGTCCATGCGCTCGCCGGGCTGCCTTTGCGCAGCGTACTGGTCGACGGCCGGCCCGAGCAATTCCCGGCTTTGCTGCCGGACAATTGCACCAAGCGCATCGAGGATTTCGCGGAGGACGCGGTCAAGGACATGCCGGCCGGTTCGGCGGCTTTGGTCATGACCCATAGCCACGATCTCGACCTCGCGCTCTGCGAGAAACTGCTCGCGCGCGGCGATCTATCTCACGTCGGGCTGATCGGCTCGGCAAGCAAGCGCGCGCGTTTCGAAGCGCGCTTGCGCGCCAAAGGCATCGATCCGTTGCCGCTCGTGTGCCCGATCGGCATCGAGGGCATCGCCAGCAAGCATCCGCACGCCATCGCCATCGCGGCGGCGGCACAGCTGCTCCTGGTCCGGGAAAGAGTCCCGGCTTAGATCGCCGCGATCACGCCGATTTCGACCAAATATTGCGGCCCGGCGAGCTTGGCTTCGACCGTGGCGCGCGCGGGCGTATTGCCGGCCGAGACCCAGCCATCCCACACCGAATTCATGTCGGCGAAGGTGCGGATGTCGGACAGCCAGATATTGGCCGAGAGCAGCTTGGTCTTGTCCGTGCCGGCGGCGGCGAGCAGCGCATCGATCTCGGCCAGGATTTGCTGGGTCTGCTTCTTGACGTCGGGCACCGGGTCGGACGCGACCTGGCCCGCGAGATAGACGGTCGAGCCGTGAATGACGGCCTGGCTCATGCGCGGGCCGGGCTTGAGACGCTTGATCGACATGGCGGGACTCCCGATTCCGAAAGGGATCGGGACCTTGGCGAAAACCGCGCGCGAAATCCAGCCCGGCGTTACGTCGCTTCCTGACCGCGCGTCGCCCAGCCGGTGAAGCGCTTCTCGAGGATCACGGTGAAGGCGTACATCACCACGCCCATCACCGCGATCACCAGCAGGCCGGCGAACACCAAGGGCACGTCGAAGCGCGAGGAAGCGGCGATCATCAGATAGCCGATGCCCTCGTTCGAGGCGACCGTCTCGGCCACCACCGAGCCCACGAAAGCGAGCGTGATCGCCACCTTCAGCGAGGCGAAGAAATAGGGCAGCGAGCGCGGAATGCCGACTTTCCACAGGATCTGCAGCTTGCGCGCGCCGAGCGAGCGCAGCACGTCGCGCATTTCCGGTTCGATCGTCGCCAGACCCGTGGCGACGTTCACCGCGATCGGCAGGAAGGCGATCATGAACGCGGTCAGCACGGCCGGCACGGCCCCGATCCCGAACCAAATCACCAGCACGGGCACGACCGCGACCTTCGGGATCGAATTGAACCCGATCAGCACCGGATAGAGCCCGGCATAGACCACCCGCGACGCGCCGATCGCGAGCCCCAGGAACAGCCCGACCACCACGGCGATGGCGAAGCCGCCCATCGTGGTCATCAAGGTGAAGGCGGCGTTGTGCCAGATCGGGCCCCAGCGCAGAATCAGCGTGTCCCAAATCACCGACGGGCGCGGCAGGATGAAGACCGGCACCTTGAAGGCGAGGCAGACGATCTCCCACGCCACGAACAGCCCGACCACGGTGGCGATCGGGGTGACGTAGACGATCATGTGGTCTTTGTTCATGGGGAGACCTGACGCGAAAGAGGAAAGCGCACTGAGCTTGCAACCCCCATTCCAGCGCGACGCCAGGGGTAAGCCCTTGACTTGATTGGCCCCGATTCCGGGGTCGCCTAATTTTTAAGCGGCTTGCCCGCCCTTGCGCAATCCCCCGCGTGCCGTGATAGCTAAAGCAATGATCCAAGCGGCGCCAGCGATCTTGATTGCGGCCTTCATCGCCTTTGTTGGCGCCCAAGGAATGGCGCGCGGGCGATTCCTTGTCGATACGCCCAACGAACGCTCCTCGCACAAGGTTCCGACGCCGCGCGGCGGCGGGGTGGGCTTGGTGCTGGGGACGCTCGCGGGCTGGGCGTGGGTCGCGATACCCAGTGTCGCCATGGCGGGGCTCGCGGCGGGCGCGGCGATCGCGGCGCTCGCCGGCTTGCTCGACGACCGGCGCGCGCAAGGCCCGCTGGTCAAGTTCGGCGCGCAGTTTCTGGCGGCTTTCGTGGCGATGGGGTGCGGCCTCGTCTTCGAACGCGTGGCGCTGCCCGGTCTCGGCACGGTCGAGCTCGGTTGGCTGGGATCGCTGGTTACGCTGCTCTGGTTCATCGGCCTGACCAACGCCTACAATTTCATGGACGGGCTCGACGCGCTGGCCGGTGCGACGGGTGCGGTCGCCGCGATCTTCCTGGGCTTCGCCTTGTTGCTGATCGGCCAAGCGCCGGCGGCGATGCTCGCCTTCGTTCTGGCCGCCGCGTGCCTGGGCTTCCTGGCCGTCAACAAGCCGCCCGCCCGCGTGTTCATGGGCGATGTCGGCTCGCAGTTTTTGGGCTTCGCCTTCGCGGGATTGGGCGTGCTCGCGGCCAAGGCCGAGCCCACCGGCCTCGCTTTCTGGCTCGTGCCGCTGGCGCTGATGCATTTCTTGTTCGACACGCTGTTCACCGCCGCGCGCCGGGCGATGGCGGGCGAGAACGTGCTCGCCGCACACCGCACGCATCTCTATCAGCGCCTCAACCAGGCGGG
>JAMNXK010000570.1 GCA_023653245.1 Tagaea sp. | reverse complement strand
GGATCGCGAGCGTGCCGTCGAGCGCGTCGTCGGGCAGATCGCCCGCGAGCACGCGCCAGGCCGGCACGGTGCGCGTCGGCCGCGGGCCCGTGTCGTAGAGCCAGATGCGGCCTTTGGAATCGAGCGGAATCAGGAACTGCCCGATGCGCGCCGAGACCAGGCCGGTCTCGGCACCGAACCCGATCTCGCCCGACGCGCCGACGCTGGTCAGCCGATAGGTCGACGCTTCCTGCGCCACGCGCAGGATTTCGGCGGCCAGGCTTGGATAGACCTCGTGACTCGCTTCGGCGTCCGGCCGATCGCTCTTGATGCGCACGAACAGCGGCACGCGGCGGACGACGCCGTCGCGCTCGACGCCGGTGCCGAAATTGCCGATGCCTTTGGCCGCCCGTTCGAGTTCGGGCAGACTTCCGATCGCGCCGGGATAGGCGGGCAGATAGGGCCGGGGATCGGGCCCGCCATAGGCCAGCCCCCATTTGCGCGGGATCTCGCGCGCGGCGTAATCGGTAGGGGCAATCCCCAGAACCGACGGCGTGGCGGCGAGGATCTCGGCGAAGATCCGGTCGTGATCGGGCAGGTCGCGGGCGAGTGCGAGCAAGTCGGGTCGCTCGGCCGCCGCCGCCCAAAGCGGCAGCACGGCGCGCGGGCTGGTGCGGTCGGGCTCGGCGAAGACGATGTCGAAAGCGATGGCCGCCGCACCGCGTTCGGCCAGTTTCTCCGTCAACGCGGCCACGACCGTGCGCGGCCACGGCCATTGCCCGATCTTGGCCAGGCTATCGTCGTCGATGTCGACGATGCGCACGCCCGCATCGGTCCAGGGTCGGGGCGAGAGGCGCTGCAGCTCGTCGTAGAACATCAAGCGCAAGGATTCGAGCGCGGGCGGATCGGCGACGCGCAACGCCGTCGCGCCGAACACGATGGCGAGCGGCACGATCAGCCCGGCGAAAAACTTGCGCATCAGCCGCGCGGGAAACGCCGCGCGAGATACGCCATCAGCGCGCGCACGCCGAAATTCCACGGCGCGCACTCGGTCGAGTGGCGCATCGTGTTGATCAGCGCGCCGAGCTTGGGCGTGGAGACCTTGGCGACGTCGCCGATCTTGTGGGTGAAGCCTTGGCCGGGCCCGTCGCGGTCTTGGGTGGGGGCGAACATCGTGCCCAGGAACAAGGCCGCGCCGTCCGGGTATTGATGATGCGGGCCGATCATCTGGCGCACGATATCGGCGGGATCGCGGCTGATGCGCGCCATCGACGACGCGCCGCGCATCGTGAATTGGTCGAGCCCGGTGACTTCCAGATCGATGGTCGCTTGGCGCAGATCGTCCATGCCGAACGTCGCGTCGAACAGCCGCACGAACGGGCCGAGCGCGCACGACGCGTTGTTGTCCTTGGCTTTGCCCAGCAGCAAAGCCGAGCGGCCTTCGACGTCGCGCAAATTCACGTCGTTGCCGAGCGTCGCACCCACGATCGCACCCGACGCGGCGACGACGAGCGCGATCTCCGGCTCGGGATTGTTCCAGGTCGAGTTCGGGTGGAGCCCGGCGTCCATGCCCGTGCCGACCGCCGACATCGGCTGCGACTTGGTGAAGATCTCCGCGTCCGGCCCGATGCCGACTTCGAGATATTGGCTCCACGCCCCTTGCGCGACCAGCACCTCCTTGAGGCGCATCGCTTGGGGCGAGCCGGGCACCAGCTTGCCCAGATCGTCGCCGACCAAAGCGACGATCTCCCTGCGGATCGTTTCGGCGGCGGCGGGATTGCCGCGCGCCTTCTCCTCGATCACGCGCTCGACCATCGACACGGCGAAGGTCACACCCGCCGCCTTGATCGCCTGCAGATCGACCGGCGCCAGCAGCCAGGGCCTGGCGGCGTCGCGCGCGCCGGGCGGCGTGTTGGCGAGGATGGCGGCCAGCGGCCCGAGATCCTCGCCGGTCGCGGCGTTCAACGCGGCGGCCGGATCGGGGGCGTCGCACAAATCGCTGACCGTGCGCCAAGTCGCCGTCACGTCGATCGCATGTCCGCCGCGCACGGCGACGACCGAAGGGCCGCCGAGATCGGGCCGCCACACGCGGCCCACCAGGCTTGCGCGTTCGGAATCCACCGGCAGCGTATCGGCGATGTCGAGGTTCATGATTCCAGTCTCCTGCCCTGCGATGATTTAGCCGCGCATCCCGTCGGCGAACGGATCGCCCGGGTCGCGCAGCAGCGTCGTGTCGGCGACGACATAAGCGCGGCCGCGAATGCGCGGCACGATCTTGCCGTCCGTGCCCGGGCGATAGCGCCCTTCGAAACGGCTGCCGACCACGCTTTCCTGCACCCAAATGTCGCCGGGTGCGAGCTTGCCGTCGGCGGCCAGGCAGGCGAGCTTGGCGCTGGTCCCGGTGCCGCAGGGCGAACGGTCATAAGCGCCGCCCGGGCAGAGCACGAAGTTCCGGCTCCGCGCGTCCTTGGCGACGGGTGGGCCGAAGAACTCGATATGGTCGATCTTGCCGCCGTCGGCCCCGCGAATGCCCGCGCGATCGAGTGCGGCCGACACGGCTTCGGCCGCGCGGGTGAGGGCGGGGATTTCGGCCATCGTCAAAGCGCGCGGCGCGTTCGACACCAGGAAGAACCAATTCCCGCCCCAGGCGACGTCGCCGACGATGGTGCCCAATCCTTCGACCTCGATCGCGACGTCCTTCCGGTGCCGATAGCTCGGCACGTTTTCGATCTCGGCCTCGTTGGGGCCGAGCAGATCGACGCCGACCGTGCCGACCGGCGTCTCGAAGCGATGCGTGCCCGGGCCGATGCGCCCGAGATAAGCGAGCGTGACCGCCAGCCCGATCGTGCCGTGGCCGCACATGCCGAGGAAACCCACATTGTTG
>JAMNXK010000569.1 GCA_023653245.1 Tagaea sp. | reverse complement strand
TCCCGCCGCCAATAGAGGACGATCGTGGCCGAGAAGATCGGCAGATCGTAGCGCTTGCCCGACGAAACGCCTTGCGCGACCGAGATCGGGAAGAAATCGCCGAACTCGTAGGCCGCGGGCGTGAGCGCCGCGTTGGTCACGAAGGGATCCAGCGGCGCCAGCCATTCCGCCTTGTGATAGGCGGGCCGGTTGAAGGGCGGAATTTGGTAGACGTCGTAGGCGCTCGATCCGGTCGACAGCTCGAGCTGCTGCTTCTGGAGATTGTCGAGCGTGCCGAGCAGCTCGAAATTCACCCTGATGCCGGTCTGCTCCTGGAACGCCGGCAGGGCCGCGCGGATGCCGGTGCTGAACAGATAGTTCAAACTGATGAAGTTGAGGGTCGTCCCGCGATAGGGCTGGTTGGGCAGAAGAACCTCCGACCCGAGGGCCGAAGCCTGGCCCCATCCCGGGCCCGACCCGGAAGCCACAAGCGCCGTCCCCGTGGCGGCCCCCATGAAATCACGCCGCGTGATGCCCATCGCCCGTGTCCTCCCCCATGAACGATCCCCGTCGCCTTGCGGCCGAGGGGTCAATTTTTGCCTTATGTTACCGAGTACATTAACAGCGAACGCGCCGCGAGGCAATGCCGCCCGCGACCGTCGTGCGTCCGCGCGACTGGGACGGATCGAGCGGCGCGAAGCCGGCGCTCGATCGTTCTTCCCGCCATCCTGTGGCCCGGACCTCGACCCGATCGGGCGGATCTTCTCCGGACCCGAGACCTTGATCGGAATGGCGGAGAGGCGATCGCCAGCGGGTTCGCCGTAGCGCGTGGCGACACGCCTTGTTTCCTCGAACGGAACGAGCGTTCGAAGCGGCGTTCGGCGCGGCACCCGAGTCGCGCTAGACTGATGACCGTCATGACCGCAGACCGAAAATCCGTCGCCGTGCGTATCGGCGCGAAGCTGACGCCGGACGTACCGCCATCCGCCCGGCTCCCGGCGGCGGCGGCGGCGCGCGCCGAACGGGATTCGCTGGCGCTGGCCGCACGCTTACGCGACGGCGGCGGGAGCAAGCTCGGCGTCGAGAATTTCCTGGCCGAGTACGAGCTCTCGACCGTCGAGGGCGTGGCGCTGATGTGCCTGGCCGAGGCGCTGCTGCGCATCCCCGACAAAGCGACCATCGACGCGCTGATCGGCGACAAGCTCGGCTCCGCCGATTGGGACAAGCATCTCGGCCGCGCGGATTCGGTGCTGGTGAACGCGTCGGCCTGGGGGCTCGCGCTCACCGGCCGGTTCCTCGACTGGACCGGCGGCACGCACGGCACGACCACCGATCTGCTGCGCCGCGCGCTGGGACGGCTGGGCGCGCCGGTCTTGCGCGGCGCCATCGAAGCCGCGATGAAGCTGATGGGTCAGCAATTCGTGATGGGCGAGACCATCGAAGCCGCGCTGACGCGCGCGAGTTCGGCGCCCACCCATCACACGCATTCCTTCGACATGCTGGGCGAAGCCGCGCGCACCGCAGACGACGCCGCGCGCTATTTCGCGAGCTACCAAGCCGCTATCGCCGCGATCGCCAAACGCTGCGACGGCAAGGATCCGACCCGCAATCCCGGCATCTCGGTCAAGCTCTCGGCGTTGCATCCGCGCTACGAGCCCGCCAAACGCGCCCGCGTCTTCGCCGAGTTGCTGCCGCGCGCCCGCGCGCTATGCCTGCAAGCGGCCGAAGCCGGAATAAATCTCACGGTCGACGCCGAAGAGGCCGACCGCCTCGTGCTGTCGCTGGAGCTTTTCGACGCGCTCACGCGCGATCCGGCGCTTGGCGGCTGGGACGGGTTGGGCCTTGCCGTGCAGGCCTATCAGAAGCGCGCCGTGGGCGTGATCGAATGGTTGGCGGAGTTGGCGCCCTCCGCCAAACGCCGGCTGATGGTGCGCTTGGTCAAGGGTGCGTATTGGGACAGCGAGATCAAATGGGCGCAAGAGCGCGGCCTCGCCGATTATCCCGTCTTCGTGCGCAAACCGGCGACGGACCTGTCGTATCGCGCCTGCGCCATCGAGATGCTGAAGGCGAAGGGCGCGATCTACGGCCAATTCGCCACGCATAACCCGCGCAGCGCGTGCGAAGTCTTGGCGCTCGCCGATGGCCGCACGGATTTCGAGTTCCAGAAGCTGCACGGCATGGGCGACGATCTGTACGACGCGCTGGGCGACCGGGCTCAAGTGCGCGTCTACGCGCCCGTCGGCGCGCATCGCGATCTGTTGCCGTATCTCGTGCGGCGCTTGCTGGAGAACGGGGCGAACACGTCGTTCATCCATCAGATCAAGGACAAGGACGTGCCCTTGGGCGACATCGTCGCCGATCCTCAGATCGCGTTTGCCAAGACCGCGGCGCCCGTGCGCTTGCCCTCGGCGTTGTTCGCGGGTCGGAAGAACTCGGCGGGCTATGATCTCGCCGACGATGCGGTGCGCAACGAGATCGTCGCCGCGATCCAAGCACATCGCTTCGGCGCCGCACCGCAAGAGACAACCAAAGTCGAGATCGGCCCGTCGCGCATGGCGTTCGAAGCGTGGTCGCGGCGCCCGGTCGAGGAACGCGCTGCGATCCTCGATCGCGCGGCCGATCTGTTCGAAGCGAACGGCAAGGCGTTGATCGCGTCGATCGTGCGCGAGGGGTTCCGCACGATCCCCGACGCGGTCTCGGAACTACGCGAGGCCGTCGATTTCCTGCGCTACTACGCGAATGAAGCGCGCCGGCATTTCACGCCGACGCTTCTCCCCGGCCCGACCGGCGAGCGCAACACGCTGAGCCTAAACGGGCGCGGCGTGTTCGCCTGCATCTCGCCCTGGAATTTCCCGCTGGCGATTTTCGTGGGGCAGATCGCGGCGGCGCT
>JAMNXK010000568.1 GCA_023653245.1 Tagaea sp. | reverse complement strand
CTGCTCGCCAAGGCCAACCAGCTCGCGCGCGTGCTGACCGAGGATTACGGCCTGAAGCCCGGCAACCGCGTGCTGCTGCGCGCGGCCAACAATCCGATGATGGTGGCGAGCTGGTTCGCGGTCATCAAAGCCGGCGCCATCGCGGTCGCGACCATGCCGCTGCTGCGCGCCAAGGAACTGACCTACATCCTGGAGAAGGCCAAGATCGGGCTCGCGCTGTGCGACGCGCGCTTGGCCGAGGAGATGGAGAAGGCCAAAGCGGCCGCGCCGATCTGCCGCGACATCGCCTATTTCAACTCGGACGCGCCCGGCGGCCTCGAATCCCGCATGGGCACGAAGCAAGCGACGTTCGACAATTGCGACACGTCGCTGACGGACGTGGCCCTCATCGCCTTCACCTCGGGCACGACGGGCAACGCCAAGGGCACGATGCATTTCCATCGCGATTTGCTGGCGATCTGCGACGCGTTCCCGCGCTACGTCCTGCAACCCAACGCCGACGACATCTTCACCGGCTCGCCGCCACTGGCGTTCACGTTCGGCCTGGGCGGGCTGGTCACCTTCCCGATGCGTGTGGGCGCCTCCACCGTGCTCGCCGAGAAAGCCTCGCCCGATCTGCTGCCCCAGATCGTCCAGGACCACAAGGCGACGATCCTGTTCACCGCCCCCACCGCCTATCGCGCGCTCGCCGACAACGCGCCGCGCTCGGCCTTCGCGAGTTTGCGCAAGGGCGTGTCGGCGGGCGAGCATCTGCCCAAAGCGATCTTCGAAGCTTGGCATCGCTTCTCCGGCCTAAAGCTGTTCGACGGCCTCGGCGCCACCGAGATGCTGCATATCTTCGTCTCGGCGCGGCAGGAAGACATCGTGCCCGGCGCCACCGGCAAGGCGATCCCGGGTTACGCGGCCTGCATCCTCGACGAGGAAGGAAACGTGCTGCCGCCGGGCGAGGTCGGGCGGCTGGCCGTGCGCGGGCCGACGGGCTGCCGCTATCTCGACGATCCCGCGCGCCAGCGCGCCTACGTGCAGAACGGCTGGAACCTGACCGGCGACGCGTACCGCATGGATGAGAACGGCTATTTCTGGTACCAGGCGCGCACCGACGACATGATCGTGACGGCCGGCTACAACGTCTCGGGCCCCGAGGTCGAAGGCGTGCTGCTCGACCATCCCAAGGTCAAGGAATGCGCGGTCGTCGGCGCGCCCGACGCCGAGCGCGGCACGATCGTCAAAGCCTATGTGGTGCTGCGCGATCCGAAGGACGCGGCGCCCGAAACGATCAAGGCGCTCCAAGATCACGTCAAGGCGACGATCGCACCCTACAAATATCCGCGGAACGTCGAGTTCGTCGACGCGCTGCCGCGCACCGAAACCGGCAAGGTCCAGCGCTTCAAATTGCGCCAGCAAGCGGGGAATTCATGATCGACGCCGCCTGGGTCAAGACGCGCGCGAAGGCGCTGGGGGCCGACCTTGTCGGCATCGCCTCGGCCAAAACGCTCAACGCCTTTCCGCCCGATCCGCGCGTGCCCCAAACGCCCGAACGCATCTCGCCGTACTGCAAAAGCGTGATCGTGGTCGTCCAGCGCATTCCGGCGGGTGCCTTCCGCGCCAAGCACAACGTCGCCGTCCAGTACATCGACATGCTGGTCTTGCGGAAGATGGACAAGGTCGCGCACCGCCTGGCGCGCGAGCTCGACGACGCCGGACATCCCTCCTTCGTCACCGCGTCGCAGGAAACGGATTGGAACTACAAGCGCGCGAGCTACGGGCGGCTGTCCACGCGCCATCTCGGCGTCGAAGCGGGGCTCGGCACGCTCGGGCTTGAGGTGAACATCCTGACGCCCGAGTTCGGCCCGCGCGTCTATCTCACGGGCATTCTCACCGAGCTGGAACTCGACGCCGACCAGCCGATCACCGAGCAAGTTTGCATCGGCGAATCCTGCTCGCGCTGCCTGCATTCCTGCCCCGTCGGCGCGGTCGGGCATTTCGACATCGACAAGCGCGCTTGCGCGACCGAAGCGCAGGAATTCGGCTACGCCCAGATCGCCAAGTTCTTCGAACACGTCATCGACGCGCCCGAGGCCGATCGCCCCGCGATGATGCGCACGCGCGACCTGTTCGGCTTCTGGCAAGGCTTGCTGCGCGTCGTCGGCTCGTTCGGCGATTGTCCGCGCTGCCTGGCGGTCTGCCCCGTCGGCAACGACTATCACGCGCATCTGGCCGAACCGCAGAAGCATATCCCCGAGAAGACGCCCGAGAAAGTCGCGCAAGGCCAGGCCTTCAAGGCGGCGCGCGCCGCGGGCGACGCGATCCCCGGCCTCGACGATTGGAACAAACGCTGGGTCGGGCCCGAAGGCTACAAGGGAATGGTCGCGCGCCAGCTTCAGGATTTCAAACGCGCCCAGCGCGAACGCGCCAAGGCGGAGGGCGGGGAATGAATCTGCACCACAAGACCAAGCTGACGGCCGAAGCGATCAAGGCCCGCGCGCGGGAATTGGGCGCGGATCTCGTCGGCATCGCCGACGGCGCCGCGCTCGACGCGAACCCGCCGAACCCGAAGGATCCCAGGCGTCCGTCGGACATCACGGCGCTCGATTCCGGCCGTGTGATCGTGATGGCCAAGCGCATCGGCTCGGGCACGTCGCGGATCGTGCCCTGGAACGACCGGCACAAATACTACAACGACGAGCTCGCGCTTGCCGAGCTCGAGACCACGGCGCTCGAGCTCGTCTATTGGCTCGAAGACCAGGGCTATCCCGCGCTGATCGTGCCGCCGACGCACACCGATCCCTGGCGCTACAAGGACGATCCCAACGCGCACCAGACCACGCTGCTGTCGCTGCCGCATGCGGCGGTCGAAGCGGGGCTCGGCACG
>JAMNXK010000567.1 GCA_023653245.1 Tagaea sp. | reverse complement strand
GCGCCGCCAGATCGAGGTGCTCGAAGCCCAGCGCGCCGAACTCGAAGCCACGCGCCTGGAAGCGGCGGCCTTGCGCGTGCGCGCGGCGGTGGACGTGGCGCGCGCCACGGTGCGCGCGCCGCTGGCGGGCCGGGTGCTGCAGCTCAACGTGCGTCTGGGCGAATTCGCGGTCGCCGGATCGCCCGCGACGCCACTCGCCTTGATGGGCAATCTCACGCCCTTGCATGTGCGGGTGGATATCGACGAGGTCGACGCCCAGCGCTTGCGCCCCGGCGCGAAAGCCTTGGCGCGGCTGCGCGGGGATTCGCGCGTGGCGAGCGACCTCGCCTTCGTGCGCGTCGAGCCTTATGTCGTGCCCAAGCGCTCGCTCACCGGCGGCACGTCCGAGCGCGTGGATACGCGCGTGCTCCAGGCGATCTACGCGGTGGCCGATCCCGCCTTCCCGGCCTTCGTCGGCCAGCAGGTCGATGTGTTCGTCGAGGCGGCGCCACGGCGTTGAAAGAGTGAGCGGTGTCGTCTATAATGCATCTCTAGATGCGTATCGCCGGAACATCCCGGGGCGTCCTGAAGGCGCCCAAGCGGCTGCTATTCGACCTCGCGCGTCGAACCGGCGAGCTGCCGGTCGATGCGCTGATCGCCGCGTTACGCGAGCGGCTTGCGCGCCTTACCGTCGCCGGTGCGAGACGCCGCCCGCCCCGATTCCGGCGCAAGCTCCGTCGGGGCACATACAAGATCGACCGTGTGTTCTGATCTCTTGGCGCTATGGCTGAGCAGACAGCAGTTCTGCTTCGACCTTTAGAGTTCCCGGTGGAAGTATCTGCGCAGTTTCGTTCTTTTCGTCAAACTCGATGTGCTTCTTGTTGTGCAGCGGAGTGAGCACGGACTTCTTGTACATCGACCAATTGGAGTGCTCGGCCCATTGAAACAGCTTGCGCGCTTCAACGGCGCTGTTGGCGCTGTACAGAAGAATGAGCGTGCGGTCCGAGTAGCTCAGGCTCGGGTCCAAGACTCGGCGCACGCCATCGTGTTCCCATACCAATGGAATGGTCTTGTCCGCGATTCTTTCGACTATCCCACGCGCAACATCAATTGATCCGGTATGCAAGATGCGGATCAGCTCTGCCATCACCCACTTCGCGGAATTTAGGATCAGCAGTGCGTCGATCTGATTGGGGTCCACATCCGCACCAAGGTGACCAACGTTCCGATTGTTCCGTACCTCGTACATGATGCTAAGGACTTGCGGGATCAGTATTCGAAGTGACTTCAAACCATTCGGGTGCTTCTGCTCGAGAGAGGAGCATGCCTGCCGGAAATTCTTTGGTTTCGAAACGGTGGTGCCGTAGCTGCCGGAGAGCGCACCTTCGATGACACAGTATGCGGCTTCCGCGAACTTGCCGCCGTCCAGCTCGGCCGGCCCCCACCGATGCTCTCGGTAGTTCCTGACGATACTGTCGAACGCACCAACGAGGGCCTGCCTCAACCCATCGGGCACAACACTCAAGCAGGTCGTAATGTCCGGCGACAGGTTAGGCATTTGCTGATTTCACCTTAGGCTTCAAGTCGTGTTCAACGAAGTTTTCTCCATTTCTAGTGAGGTTAATATTTGAGAAGTCAGCCGTATTCAAATATCCCTTCCGACGTTGGGTGTTTTTCAGGCCTTGCTTGATGTTTGGGACTTTTCGCCCCAAGTCTTTGAAGCAAGTGAAGAGATGGTCCATGCCAACCGTGTCGATTTGAAGTATATTCTTTAGATAGAACACCATGCAGGCATAAACTTCCGGATCACTCGATGGGCCCTTCTCAGCGAAAAAATCCTTCAGCGACGTTTTTCCTTTGGGCTTAAGGTCGAGGTCGTTCACTAGCTTCGGTTGGGCTGTCGCGCCCGAGCGACGTTTCGGCTTCGGGCCGCCGCTAATACCCGTCGATGGGGGCGTGGACGGTGTCGCGTGGCGCGCTTCAGATGCTGCGGCGATTTCCAGCGATCCAGAAAGAATCCCAGTCAGGATCTTGAATGCCTGAACCTGGACGTCCGGCGAACTGAACTGGTTCACGACCTTTGCGATCTCGGGAAATCGCTCCAACGCTTCGTCAAGTTTGCTTTTCGACATGCCGGCGCTCCTTTGGCGAGGCGCGAATCACGCAACATCGCGTCGAGTCGTGTCAAGATAGATATCTGCGAAACATCTATCGGGTTCGTATCGCGTGGCGCCATTCTTGGAGATCGCTTGCCCCCTTTCGTCTGGTGAGGTGACGTTCGAAATCGTCAAACCCCTCCGGAACTGTGGCTTTTCGTAAGTCGGAACCCTCCGCCCCACCCGCCGTTAACCCCCGATTCAGCCGCACGCCCTAGCAGGCTGCTGAAGAAGTCTCGCGCGTCGCGGCGCGTGTCGAATTTCGCCGATGGCGCGGAGCGGCCCGCCGCCGATAGCGGCGACTATCGGCAAGGGCTGCGACAAAGTCCGGCGGCGAAATTCGCCGCGCCCCCAAGGGGTTCGGCGAAAATGCCCGCCCCCTTCGTCGCGCGAGGCTCGACGATGCTTCCGGCATCGCCGTCGCTCGCGCTTCTCGTGGATCGGCCATTTTCGCTTCGAACCGCGACATGCGGGACTTCTTCAGCAGCCTGCTAGGCCGCCCGCGCGAGCGCCGGGCGCTTGGCCGGCGCCTTGCCGGCGCGGAAGACGAAGTATTCGAGCAGCGCCACCCGCAGGGCCGAAGAACGCGCGCGCGGATGGTCGAACACGCCGCGCGCTTGCGCCCATTCGGTGGGCGATTGGCCTTCGCTTTCCGCCGCGCGGCGCAACGCCGCCCAGAACGAAGGTTCGAGCCGAACCGAGGTGCGGCGATCGTCGGACACCCGGAACGTGCGCGGG
>JAMNXK010000566.1 GCA_023653245.1 Tagaea sp. | reverse complement strand
GTTTCGGCCAAGCGTTCGGCCAGGCGCAGCTTGATGTCGCCTTCGATGTCGCGGATCAGGCGGCGCACGATGTCGGCGGCGATTTCGAATTCGGCGCGATCGAGCGACGCGGGCACGTCGGCGAGAATCTCGCCCAGCTCGTTGCCCACGGTCGCGCGCGCCGCACCGCGGCCCGTCCGGGCCACGTGCAGCAGGCTTTGAATCTTCTTTTGGATCAGCTCGTCCATTCGATTCCGCGCGCGGGAAACGCTTTGGCCGGAGCGTACGCTCAGTTGCGAGTCGGGAGCAAGCGATACCCCGAGACAAGGCAAGCTATTGGGAGATTGCGTCATTTCCGGTAGCTCGGACGCGATCTGGCGGACGATATGGGATGCGACTAATTCGCACTTGCGCGGGTTCCGGGAAGGCGCTATGGTCATCGCAATTGCAACTCATTCTCAATACGGAGCGAGCGATGACCAAACTGACACGGCGGTTCTTTCTTGGCGGGGCGGCGACGAGCGTCGCGGCGCTGAGCGCGCCGAATGTCCGGGCGCAAGGCGCGGCCGGCGGCGTCGTCAATCTCTACACCGCGCGCCATTACGACACCGACGAGGCGATCTACGCGAACTTCGCCCGCGCCACCGGCATTCGCGTCAATCGGATCGAGGCCGAGGCCGATTCGCTGATGCAGCGCATGCGCGCGGAAGGTGCGAACTCCCCGGCCGACGTGTTCGTGGCGGTGGACGCGGGCCGGCTGTGGCGCGCGCACGAGGCGGGGCTGCTCCAGCCCGCCCGCTCGGCCGCGCTCGAAGCCGCCGTGCCCGCCAATTTCCGCGAGCCCGAGGGGTATTGGTACGGCCTGTCCAAGCGCGCGCGCGTGCTGGTCTACGACAAGTCGCGCGTGCGGATTTCGGACATTCCGACCTACGAATCGCTCGCCGACGCCAAGTGGCGCGGCAAGATTCTCGTGCGCTCGTCGACGCACGTCTACAACTTGTCGCTGGTGGGCGCGCTGATCGCCGCGCACGGCGAAGCGAAGACCGAGGAATGGGCGCGCGGCATCGTGGCCAATCTCGCCCGCAGCCCGCGCGGCGGCGACACCGACCAGATCCGCGGCGTGGCGGCCGGCGAGGGCGAGATCGCGATCGTCAACCAGTACTACTACGCCAATCTGATGCGCTCGACGCGCGAGGCGGACCAGGCGGTCGTCGCCAAGACGGCCGTGCATTTCCCCAACCAAGGGGCGGGCGAGCGCGGCGCGCACGTCAACATCGCCGGCGCGGGTGTGGCGCGCCATTCGCCCAACCGCGCCAACGCGGTGCGCTTCCTCGAATATCTCGCCTCGGCCGAAGCGCAAGCGATCTTCGCCGAGGGCAACAACGAGTATCCCGTGGTGCGCGGCACGCGGCTGTCGCCGCAGCTCGCCCAACTGGGCGAGTTCCGCGAGGACGCGCTCAACGCCGCCGTGTTCGGGCGCAACAACGAGGCCGCTTTGCGGCTCATGGACCGCGCCGGCTGGCGGTGATTTGTCCGGCCGCGCGCGATAACATGGGCGGGTGAACTACCGCCACGCCTTCCACGCCGGGGGTTTCTCGGACGTCGTCAAGCACGCGACCTATGCCTGGGTCCTGGCGCGCTTGGCCGAGAAGCCCAAACCCTTCGCCGTGCTCGACACGCATGCGGGGCTCGGCGAATACGATCTCGACGCCGATCAAGCCGCGCGCACCGGCGAATGGCGCGCGGGCATCGCGCGCGTGCGCGCGGCGTTGGCCGAGGCGCCGCCCGCACTCGCCCCGTACGCGGCGAGTTTGGCGGGGCTCGGTTCGCGCTGGTATCCGGGCAGTCCGCGCGTCGCGACGGCGCATTTGCGGCGCGGCGACCGCTTGATCGCGTGCGAGATGCACGCGCAAGACGCCGAAACCTTGCGCCGCACCTTCGCGGGCGAGACGGGTGCGACCCGCATCGAGATCCGCGCGGGCGACGGCTACGCGACCCTCAAGGCCGTATTGCCGCCGCCCGAACGGCGCGGGCTCGTGTTGATCGACCCGCCCTTCGAGCTACCCGACGAGTTCGAGCGCCTCGAACGCGCGCTGCGCCAGGGCGTGAAGCGCTTTCCCACCGGCGCGTTTCTCGCCTGGTATCCGATCGTCGATCGCGACGGCCCCGACGCGCTGATCGGCGCGTTCGCCGGCGGCGGCGTCAAACGCGTGTCGGTTTGCGAGATCGAATGGCGGCAAGCGCCCGGCGGCAAGGGCTTGCGCGGCTGCGGGATGCTGTCGATCAACGCGCCGTGGCGCTACGAGGCGGCGATGCGCGAAGCGTGGGATTGGTGTGCTGCGCGTTTCGAGCCGGGCGCGCGCGTGCGCGTCGAAACGCTGACGGGAGAGTGAGATGCTGATCGCGCAATTCACCGACACGCATGTGATGGTCGAGGGCCGCCTCGCCTACAAACGCTTCGACACCTACGCGATGCTGGCGCGCGCCATCGACGCGATTTGCGCCCTCGATCCCGTGCCCGATCTGGCGCTGGCCACCGGCGATCTGGTCGATCGCGGTTCGCCCGAGGAATACGCGCGCCTCAAGACGCAGCTCGATCGCTTGCCCATGAAACTCGCCCTCATCCCCGGCAATCACGACGTCCGCGGACCGATGGCAGCGGCCTTCGCGAAATCGGCGATCGTCGGCGAGGGCGAATTCCTGCATTGGGTGCGCGACGATCTCGGCCCGGTCCGCGTCATCGGATTGGACTCGCTTTCACCCGGCCAAGTCGGCGGTTCGCTGTGCGACAAGCGGATCGCGTGGCTCGACGCCACGCTCGCGGCGGCGCCCGATCGGCCGACCTTCGTCGCCCTTCACCATCCGCCCTTCCCGACCGGAATCGCGCATATCGAGCGTTTTGCCTTCTCCGGCGCCGACGCGCT
>JAMNXK010000565.1 GCA_023653245.1 Tagaea sp. | reverse complement strand
CCCGGTTTCGTCGGCGCCGATCAACACGATCGCGCGGCCGCGCGCCAAACCCCATGACGCGGGCTCGCGCAAGGGGCCGGCGGGGAAAACATGGCCGTTGCCCAGCCCCGCGCCGCCGTCGACGACGACGAAGGACAGCGTCTTCAGCACGGCCGGGCTTTGGAATCCGTCGTCGAGCACCAGGCAGTCGACATTGTCGGCCAAGGCCGCGCGCGCGGCGGCCGCGCGATCCTTGGCGACCCAGACGGGTGCCGCGCGCGCCAGCAGCAAGGGCTCGTCGCCGGTCAGCGCCGCGTCGTGCGCGTCCGGATCGACGCGCAAGGGGCCCCGCGCCGAACCGCCATGGCCGCGCGACAAGATGCCCACGCGACGGAAGCGGGCGCGCAAGCGTTCGGCGAGCGCCAGGACCGTGGGCGTCTTGCCCGCCCCGCCAAGCGTGAGATTGCCCACGCAGATCGTGGGCACGCGCGCGTCGAACGAAGCGCCCCAGCGCAGCCTTGCGGCACCGCCCAGCGCGTAAAGACAGCCCAACGGCGCAAGCGCTGTCGCGCGCCAGCCGCCGCTCGTCCAGAACTCAGGCGGGTGCATGCGTCACCGCTTTGGGGCCGAGGCCGGCGAGCACGGGATCGAGCGCTTTCAGCACCCGGCCGATCGTGCCTTCGCCGGCTTTGGCGAAGGCTTGCCCGGCGGCGCCCGCGCGCGCGGCTTGCGCGGGATCGTCGAAGCCCGCGCGCACCCAGCGCGCCAGGGTCTGCGCGTCGGCGACGCGCGCGGCCGCGCCCGCCGCTTCGAGGTCGCGCGCGAGCTCGGCGAAGTTTTCCATCGACGGACCGAAGGCGAGTGCCGCGCCGAGCCTTGCGGGTTCGAGCGGGTTCTGCCCGCCATGCGGTTCGAGCGAACCGCCGACGAAGACGAGCATCGCCGCGCGATAGAACAAGCCCATCTCGCCCATCGTGTCGGCGACGTAGACGGCGCGGCCGGGCGTCTCGCCCAAGACGCGGCGCGACGCGGGCAGGCGCGCGGCTTCGCACGCTTTGGCGATGTCTTCGCCGCGCTCGGCGTGGCGCGGGGCGAGGATCAGCAGCGCGTCCGGATGGGTCGCGCGCACGATCGCGTGCGCCGCGAGAATCTCTGGCTCCTCGCGCGGATGGGTCGAGGCGGCGAGCCAGACCGGCCGGCGGCCGATCGACGCGCGCAACGCGGCGAGGGCGCTTTCGTCCGCCGCCAGCGGCGGCGCGTCGTGCTTGAGATTGCCCAACGCCAGCGCATGCGGGAATCCCAGGCGCCGCAGGCGCTCGGCATCGGCCTCGCTTTGGGCGAACGCCAGCGCGAAGGCGTCCAAGGGCGGGGCGAAAACAAGACGCGCGGCCGCCCAGCGTTTGGCCGAGCGCTCGGTCAACCGCGCGTTGATCAAGGCCGCGGGCACGCCGCGCGCCGCGAGCGCGCCCAGCAGATTGGGCCACAGCTCGCTTTCGAGCCAAAGCGCCGCGTCGGGCCGCCAATGGTCGAGGAAGCGCCCGGCCCAGCGCGGCACGTCCAAGGGCACGAATTGGTGGAAGGCGCGCGGCGCGTCGAGTTCGCGCGCCAGCATCTCGGCGGATGTGCGCGAGCCGGTGGTGAACAACACCGACAGGTCCGGATAGGGTGTGCGCAACGCCGCCAGCAGCGGCAGCGCCGAGCGCGCTTCGCCCATCGACGCGCCGTGAATCCACAGCAACTTGCCCGCCGGGCGCGGCCGGTCGGTCAGGCCCTTGCGCTCGCGCCAGCGCAAGGGATCTTCCTTGCCGCGCGCCAGACGCCGGCGCAGGAAAAGATCGAGTGCCGGCTCGGCCAACGCCGCCACGCCGCGATAGAGCGCGCGCGTCATGGCGCGAGGCCCGTCTTGTCGAGTCCGGTCATGCGATCGGCTTGGACGCAAAGCTCGTCGAGCCGCGCTTGCAAGGCGGCGGTCAGCGCGTCGATCCCCTCGCGCGCGGCGGGCGGCGGCAAGGGCTCGCCCCAAATCATCGCGCCGCGCCCGAAGGGCAGCGGGATCATGAACCGGTCCCAGCTGCGCAGGAACTTGGCGCGCGAAACGGAATAGCTCGTCGGCACGACTGGCGCTCGCGCCAGGAACGCGGCGGCCGCCACACCTTGCGCGGCTTCCCGCGCGGGGCCGCGCGGTCCGTCGGGCGTCACCGCCACGCTCTCGCCGCGCTTGAGCGTCGCCACCATGCCGCGCAGCGCGTCCGCCGCCCCGCGATTGGTCGAGCCGACGATCGTCGGCACGCCGAAGCGCGCGATCGTCTTGCTGATGAGCACGCCGTCGCGATGGCTGGAGATCACCATGTACAAACGACGCCGCGCGGCCCAAATCGGCGGCAGCAACAACATACGCTGGTGCCAGAAACAGCCGATGAACGCGCCCTCGGGCGGCGCGCCGACGATCGTCCAGCGCGTCGTGCGATGGACGAAGGCGATGTAGCCGGCCGCCAGACGCGCGGCAAAGCCCTGCCCGGTCTCGGATTTGAGGATTTTTTTCAGCATCGCGATGGAACGGGGGCAAAGTGCCGTCCGGGGACGATTAAGGCAAGGGCGGGATTGTGCCCAAGCCCACGGCGGCGCCATAATCCCGCCCGATTCGCGCGGCGAGGAAGCCCTTCTTGTCCCAAAGGCCCGAGTTCCACGAGAAAAAGCTCGACGCGCTGTTCTCCTTTTGGGAGGCGCGCCGCGGCGCGCGCGCGGTGCCCGCCCGCGCCGATTTCGATCCGATCGATATGCGGCCCTGGCTGGGCAATCTGATGCTGGTCGATTGGGCGCAAGGCAAATGGGTGTACCGGCTCTACGGCACGGCCTTCGTCGAAGCCTTCCGGCGCGAGATGACCGGCAAGTCGATCGACGAATTGCCGGCCGAGCAGGCCGCGTT
>JAMNXK010000564.1 GCA_023653245.1 Tagaea sp. | reverse complement strand
GTCGGCGCGGAAGCGCACGACCGTAAGGCCGGCGGGCCGCTGCCCGTGCTGGGTGACGGCGCCTTCGGTGTTGGTGCGCCCCTCGTTCATGATCCGCACGAGGTCGAAGGAGTTCACGTTGTCGTCGAAGCTCGGGGTTACCGGCACGACGCGCACGCTCACGCGCGGCGGCGGCTCGGGGCAGAGATTGCGCCCGTCGCTGCCCGGCACGGGCGTGGTGGTCGGCCGCCGGTCTTGCGCGCGCGCCGTGCCGACGCACGCGAAACTCGCCAGCCCGATCAGCAAGCCGCGCCGGCAGAGGCAAGATTCACGCATTCGCGCGTTCGGTCCGCACGCGCGCGAAAACCTCGGCGAAAGCCTCGGGCGGCTGGGCGCCGGAAATCGCGTATTTGCGCTCGACCACGAAGCACGGCACGCCCTGGATGCCGACTTGCCGCGCGAATTGGTCCTCGGCGCGCACTTCGGCGTCGCCTTCGCCGCTTTCGAGATAGGCGCGCACGGCGGCGCGGTCGGCGCCGATCGAGGCGGCGATATCCGCCAGCGTGTCGAGATCGCCGATATCCGCCCCGCGCGTGAAATAGGCTTGGAACAGCGCCTCGACCGTCGCGTCTTGCGTGCCTTCGGCTTCGGCGCGGCGGATCAGGCGATGGGCGGCGATTGTGTTGGGCGTGCGCTTGATCGCGCCGAAATCGAAGGGAATGCCTTCCTCCAATCCCGCCGCGATGACGTGCTTGTAGCGCTCGCCGCCGCTTTCCGAGCCAAATTTGAGGCGCAGATATTCCTTCCGGTCCATGCCGTCGGCGGGCAGGTCGGGATTGAGCTGGAAGGGCCGCCAGCCGACCACGATCCCGTCCGGCACCTCGGCCGCCAGCGCGCGTTCGAGGCGGCGCTTGCCGATGAAGCACCAGGGGCAGACGGCGTCGGAGACGATGTCGATGCGGATCATGGGCGGAAATCTAGCACCGGAACCGGGGGCAGGCGAGCGGGCTCAAGCGCGCGGGCGGGCGCAGCGGCTCCAGTCGCGGCGATAGGCCTCCTCGGTATCCATTTCCGCGTGCCGTTCGCGCGCGCGCGTGGCGGCGGCTTGGAACGCCGCCGTCACGACCGGCGACAGAATCTCCAAGTAGCGGGGCGACACTTGCTCCGGCTTCAAATCGTAGCCTTCCATCCACGGCAGTTCCGGCAGCTTGGGCGCCAGCGCCTCGGCGATGCGCGCGCGCGCGTCCTCGACGAAGTCGAGATTGATGGCGACGTGGCGGTTTTCGTGCTCGTTCACCACGTCGCGCTCGCACGTGCCGGGCCGCGTGGCGTCGCGCGCCACGAAGACTTCGTGCTCGACGAGCGACACTTGCACTTCGACCCGATTGACGCCCAGGCAAGTTCGCCGCGTATTGCCCGTATAGCGCCCGCCGACATGCAGCGTGGTCCGCGACGTGACTTGCGCGCGGGTGAGGCCCGCCGGCCGCGTGCCGTGGCGCGGCACGACGGCGTCGGGACTCCGGCGTTCCGCGCTCATACGGACGAGTTCGGCGACCGTCTTGGTCTCGTCGATCGACGGGCGTTTGATTTCCCCGGTCACCGCCAGCGCGGGCCGGTCGGGACAAAGATTCCGGCCGTCGCTACCAAGCACGGGCGACATCGTGGCCTGGGGGCCGGCGGTGGCGATGGGCCGCGAACCCGACGTCGTCGCGGGCCCGCATGCGCTCACGGAAAACAATCCGGCGAGAAAAAACCGCCGGTCGAAGCATCCGCACCGGTCCATCATGCGTCGGAACCTAGCATCGGAACGATTGACGCGCGAGGGGCGGGGGCCCGACAATCCGCGCCCGACGGAGGTAACGTGGCCGCCAAGCGCAAGACCGATCCCTACGAGCTCGATCTCGGCAAAACCCGCGCGAATCACGCGCAATTGACGCCGCTGAGCTTCTTGTTCCGCACCGCCGCGACCTATCCCAAGAAGACCGCGATCGTCCACGGCCGCACGCGCATCGGCTACGCGGCGATGGCCGCGCGCGTGCGCCGCTTCGCCTCGGCCCTGGCCAAGCGCGGCATCAAGAAAGGCGACACCGTCGCCGTCATGGCGCCCAATATCCCGGCGATGCTCGAAGCGCATTTCGCGGTGCCGTTGACCGGCGCCGTGCTCAATCCGCTCAATTTCCGCCTCGACCCCGCGACGATCGCCTTCATCCTCGATCACGGCGGCGCCAAGGTGCTGCTCGCCGATCGCGAATATGCGCCCGTCGTCGATCAGGCGCTGCGCCTGGCCAAGAGCAAGCCTTTCGTGATCGACATCGACGATCCGGAATACGACGGACCCGGCGCGCGATTGGGCGCGGTCGAGTACGAGGATTTCCTGAAGCAGGGCGATCCCGACTACGCCGGTCGCTGGCCCGAGGACGAATGGCAGGCGATCTGCCTGCTCTACACCTCGGGCACCACGGGCAATCCCAAGGGCGTGGTCTATCACCATCGCGGCGCGTACTTGAACGCGCTAGGCAACGCGCTGGCTTTCGGCTTGCGCCCCGAGAGCGTCTATCTGTGGACGCTGCCGATGTTCCACTGCTCGGGCTGGAGCTATACCTGGGCCGCGACCGCGTTGGGCGCCACGCATGTATGCCTGCGCCGCGTCGATCCCGCGCCGATCTTCGCGTCGATCGTCGCGAACAAGGTCACGCATATGTGCGGGGCACCCATCGTGCTGAATCTGCTCGCGCACGCGCCGGCGGCGGTGAAGCGCAAACTGCCCCATCGCGTGGAGGTCGCCACCGGCGGCGCGGCCCCGCCCTCGGCGATCATCGCGGGCATGGAAGAACTGGGATTCCGCGTCACGCATCTCTACGGCCTGACCGAGAGTTACGGCCCCGCGACGATCTGCGAGTGGCAGGACGGCTGGGACGCGTTGCCGGTC
>JAMNXK010000563.1 GCA_023653245.1 Tagaea sp. | reverse complement strand
GTTCGAGCGCCATCGCGCGGTGTCGGCCTGGACCGGTGCGAATGTCGTGGCGCTGCTGTCGGGCGTCTCGCCCGTCGCGCATGGCGTGCACACGCGCGGCCAGACGATCCCGGAAGCCTGGGAAACTCCGCTCGACGATCTGACGCACGCCGGCTACGCGGTCGCAGGGCTCCAAGGCTTCATGGGCGTCGCCGGCTTCGCGTCGCTGGGCCTGGCACTCGACACGCGCATCGACCTCGACAACTGGCTGCGCGCGCGCGCCGAGGACAAAAGGCCCTTCTTCGTCTGGTATCACCATCCGCACACGCATCTGCCCTACGCGCCGCTGCCGCCTTACGCGCCCGACTGGAAGGCCTTGCTGCCCCCGGGCGACGACGCCGCCATCGACCGCGTCCGCCACGTGACCGAGCTGCCCGCGATCCACGCCGGCTCGGTCGATTTCCAGGCAAGCGACCTGCCCGCGATCCGCGCGCTCTACGACGCGAATTTCCGCGCTTTCGACGACCGCTTCGCGGGCTTGATGGCGCAGTTGCGCGCGACCGGCCTGGACAAGACCACCATCGTGGTCCTGAGTTCCGACCACGGCGAAGAATTGCTCGATCGCGGCCCGCGGGTCGGCCACGCTTCGACCACGCTGGAGGGCCATCTGCACGAGGAAATCGTGCGCGTTCCCTTGATCTTGTGGCTGCCGCCGGGCTTGCGCGCAGGGCCCGCGCGCGTGACCGCCGCCACCGACCATCTCGACCTGATGCCCACGCTGATGCGGCTGTTGAAAATGCGGCCCTCGCGGCCTTTGGCGGGACGCGATCTGTTCGCCCCGCGCGGGCCCGATTCCTGGACCGGCCTGACGAGCAAAGCCGGCTTCTCCGAACCCGACCCGAACGATCTGCCGGTCTGGCACGCCGCCCGGCTCGAAGGAAACTGGAAGCTCCATGTCCGCCTGGAACGCGGGCAGGCGGTCACGACCGCGCTCTACGATCTCGCGGCCGATCCAAGCGAGCGCGACGATCGGGCCGCCGCACGTCCCGACATCGTCGCCCGCCTCGCCCCGGCTTTGATCGCCCAAGCCCGCGCCGTGCGCCTGGACAAGCCGCGCCCCGAGATCCTGCTCGACGTCCCCGCCCCGGTGCTGCTGTGGCCCGATCGCGGCGGCGCGTGGCGCCACGCCGATCTGGGCGGGCGCTTCGCGCTGGAATGGGACGGGCTCGCGCATGCGGGTTACGTCGTGCAATACGAGGCCGGATCGGGCGCGCTGGCGCTGGCCGGCACGATGCGCGCGACCGGCACGCGCCTGGCTCTCGACCAGGTCGACCGCGTCTATTGGGACACGTTCGTCGCCCCCTATGGGCGCTTGCGCTTGCGCGTGGGCGTGGCCGGCCGCGAAGATCGCTGGAGCGACTGGCGCGAGATCGAGCTCGCGCGCTGACGAAAGGAACGCGAATGCGGTGGGCACGGATCGAAATCGACGGACGCGAGATCGAGGGCACGCTCGACGGCGAAACCTTGCGCGTGCGCGCGGGGCGCATGTTCGGCGCGTCGCACGAGACGGGCGAAATCGTCCCCCTGGCGGGTGCGAAGTTCCTGCCGCCCGTGCGCCCGGGCAAGATCGTGGCGCTGTGGAACAATTTCCACGCCGCCGCCGCCAAGAACGCCTGGGCCATACCGGCCGAGCCGCTCTATTTCCTCAAGACCCCGAATTCGCTGAACGCCCATGGCGCATCGATCCCTAAGCCCGCCGCCTATGACGGGCGCGTGGTCTACGAGGGCGAGCTCGGCATCGTGATCGGTCCCGAGCCGAATTCGATCTTCGGCTTCACGTGCGTGAACGACGTAACGGCGCTCGACCTGCTCAACGCCGATCCGGCTTTTCCGCAATGGATCCGCGCCAAGGGTTTCGCGGGTTTCTGCCCGATCGGGCCGTGCGTGGCGACGGGACTCGACCCCGCCGGGCTGGTCGTGCGCACGCTGGTGAACGGACGCGAGCGTCAGAACTATCAAGTCGCCGACATGATCTTCTCCCCCGCCGAGCTGGTCGCCCGCATCGCGCGCGATCTACCGCTCGATCCGGGCGACGTGATCGCCTGCGGCACGTCGCTGGGCGTCTTGCCGATGCGCCCGGGCACGGCCGTCGAGGTGGCGATCGACGGGATCGGGACGCTCGCCAACGTCTACGGTTGACAGCCGCGCGCGCCATCGCCCACAAACGCGCCATGCAATTCTATCGTCACGGACTTTCCTCGGCCGACGCCAAGGGCGTCGCCGAGGTGCTCGACTCCCCCTTCCTCACCTCCGGCTCGGTCGGCAAGAAAGTCGAAGCGCAGCTGTGCGAATTCTTTGGCCAGCCCCACGCGCTGCTGGTGAATTCCTGGACCAACGGGGCGCTCGCCGCACTCCTCGCCATGGATATCGGCCCGGGCGACGAGGTGATCATCCCCGCCCAGACCTTCATCGCCACGGCCAACATGGTCGAGCTGATCGGCGCCAAGCCCGTGTTCGTCGATGTCGATCCCGAAACGCTGTTGATGACGCCCGCGGCGGCCGCCAAAGCCGTCACCAAGAACACCAAACTCGTCATGCCCGTGCATATGTACGGGCAGATGTGCGACATGAAGGGCCTGCGCGCGGCCCTGCCGAAAAGCGTGCGCGTCCTCGAAGACTGCGCGCATTGCTTCGAGGGCACGCGCGACGGCGAGCCGCCGGGCAAGCATTCGGACCTCGCGATCTACTCCTTCTACGCGACCAAGAACGTGACCTGCGGCGAAGGCGGCGCCATCGTCACGGGCGATGCGGATCTCTTCGCCAAGCTCCAGCAGACGCGTCTGCACGGCATGAGCGCGCTCGCCGCCGATCGGTTCAAATCGGGCCAATACCGGCATTGGGACATGGCGCGGCTGGGGGTGAAGGCCAACCT
>JAMNXK010000562.1 GCA_023653245.1 Tagaea sp. | reverse complement strand
CGTGCCGCCTTTGGCGTCCACATGGTCCAATTCGCCGCGCGCCGCGTTGTCCTCGGCGATCGCGCGTGCCGCGCGCGCGAGGCGCGAATCCGGCGTGGTGGGCGCGACGCCCGCCTCGCGGCGCGCTTGGGCCAGTGCGCGCTCGGCCGCGTCCTCGTCCGCCCAAGCGGGTGCCGCCAGGAAGAGCGCCAGCGCGAGAAGGGCGGCGCGCACGGCGCTACCGGTTGGTGAAGCGGATTTCGATGCGCCGGTTGCGCCGCCAGCCGATCTCGTCGTCGCGGTCGTCGATGGGCTGGAACTCGGCCATGCCCGCCGCTTGCAAGCGCTCGGCCGGCACGCCGTTGGCCATCAGGAAGCGCACGACGGAAATCGCGCGTGCCGTCGAGAGCTCCCAGTTCGACGGGAACTCGCGCGTGGCGATCGGCCGGCGGTCGGTGTGGCCGGTGACCTGCACCACCCAATCGAGCTCGCGCGGGATGCGCGGGGCGATCTCGCGGATCACTTCGGCCAAGCGCTGGAGCTGCCTTCCGCCTTCGAGTTCCATCGACGCCGCCCCGGCGGTGAACAGGATCTCGGATTGGAACACGAAGCGGTCGCCGACGACGCGCAGGTCCGCGCGCTCGCCCAGCACTTGGCGCAAGCGCCCGTAGAACTCGGAGCGGAAGCGCGCGAGCTCCTCGACCCGGCTGGCGAGCGCCAGATTGAGCCGCCGGCCGAGATCGACGATCTGCGCCTGTTGCTCGCCCGAGCGGCGCTCGGACTCGGAAAGTATGCTCTCCAGCCGGCGCAGCTGTTCGCGCAGCTCGGCCGTCTGGCGGTTGAGCAAGGCGACCTGCGCTTGCGCTTCGGCCGAGAGCCGCTGCTCGGTCGCGGCGGCGGTTTCGGCGGCACCCGCGCGGCGTTCGAGCGCCTCGCGCATCGCGGCCAGGGCTTCGAGCTGGCGCAGCTGCATCTCGATCGTCGCGCGGTCGGCGGCGATGGCGCGGTTGGCGACTTCGAGCTGCTCGGCTTGCGCCTGGGTCAGCGCGCGCGCGGCCGTCATCTCGCCCGCGACGCGCTCGCGTTCGCCCAGTGTGGCGGACAGCTCGGCCTGCAGCCGGTCCAGGCGCGTGCGCAGATCGTCGCCGGTCCGGCGCTCCAGCGCGAGGGTCTCGGCCAATTGCGCGAGCTGGGAGGCGGCGCGGCTCAGCTGGTCGTCGCGGCCGGCGATCACGTCCTTGAGATGGAATTGGAAGACCGTGAAGACCATCACCACGAAGACGATGGACACCACGAGCGTGGCTAGCGCGTCGACGAAGCCGGGCCAGACGTCGACCGTGCGCGTCGTGCGGCGGCCGCGCGCGCGCATCAGTTGCGGGGCTCTTCGGCCAGGGCGGCGATGGTGCGCGCGAGCAGGCGGATCTCGTTGCGGATATCCTGGGTCAGCTGCAGGCGGCCGGTGCCCGATTCCTCGACCAGGCGCGTGAGCGCCAGATCCATGTTGCGGATATGCCCGCGCGTGGCGTCGTCCACGCCGCCGCCGCCGCCTGCCGCGCGGGGCATGTCGGCCATCCGGGTGAGCACGGCGCGCAACTCGACCTGACCCTCGGCGAGTTTGAGCAGCAATTGCTGCTCGGCCTTCATCTGGTCGGCCAGCGCGCCGAGCTTGTCGGCCAAGACGGCGCTGGCTTGCGCGCCATGCGCGCGCCCTTCCTCGCCGCGCGCCATCGTGCGCTGCAGGGCTTCGAGATTGTCGGCCGTGGTTTCGAGCAGCGCTTGGATATAGGCGGGCACGGTCGCTTCGCCGTCGCCCGCGCCGAGCGCGCCCGAGGAAATCCGCGTCTGCGCGGAAAGCCAATCTTCGAGCTCGTTGTAGAAGCGGTTCTGCGCTTGGCCCGCCTGCAGATCGCAAAAGCCGAGCACGATCGAGCCCGCCAAGCCGAACAGCGACGTGCCGAAGGCCGTGCCCATGCCGCCCAGCGGCGCTTGCAGCCCGGCTTGGAGTTCGCGGAACAGCGAGGCCGTGTCGGTCGACGCGGAGAGCGTGCCGATCACCCCGCCGACGGCCGAGACGGTTTGCAGCAAGCCCCAGAACGTGCCGAGCAGGCCGAGGAAAATGAGCAGCCCGACCAGATAGCGCGACAGATCGCGGCTTTCGTCCAGACGCGAGGAGATCGAGTCGAGCAACGAGCGCGTGGCCAAGGGCGAGAGCTGGAACTTGCCTTGACGCTGGCCGAGCATCTTGACCATCGGCGCCAGCAATCGCGGCACGTTGCCGGACAGCGCGGGCTTGCCGGCGCGGAACGAGTCGATCCACTCGATCTCGCGGTTGAGGCCGAAGATCTGGCGCAGATTGAATCCGATGCCGAGCGCCAGCACGCCCAGGATCAGGCCGTTGAGCGCCATGTGGTGGGAGAAGGCTTGCGCGATCCCCTCGAACAGGGCGAAGACCACGCCGCCGACGGCGATCAGGAACAGCAGCGTGCGGATCAGGAAGCGCGTGGGCCGCGTCATCGTGGCGTCCACGGCGCGCGCTCCGTCAGCGCCGGACGAGCAGGATATCGACGCGGTCCGACGGGCCGTCGCCCGTGCGGCCCAAAGCGCGCACGTCCATGCGCGTGGCGGCGATCCCCTGCTCGATCAAATGGCCGCGCACCGCCAGCGCGCGCGACAGCGACAGCCGGCGCGCTTGGTTGCCCTGGTCGTCGCCGCCGGTCGCGAAGGCCTGGATCTGCAGGCGCGCATTCGCGTCGCCGCGCAAGGCTTCGAGCACGGGACCGAGGGCGGCGCGGGTCTGATCGGTGAGTTCGATCGCCCCCGCCGCGAAGGGCAAGGTCGCCAGCGGGCCCGCCGCGCGCGCGGCCGGAGCTTGCGCCGTTTGCTGGGGCGCCGGCGATGGGGCCGGTGCGGGCGCTGCCGCCGGCGGGGGCGGG
>JAMNXK010000561.1 GCA_023653245.1 Tagaea sp. | reverse complement strand
TTGAGGTCGAGGCGGCGGTCGAGCTTCGCCCCGCCGCGCGACAGATCGGTCACGCGCAGCGCGACGCCGCCCGCGGGCAACGCCGCGCGCGCGCCCAGCGAACACACCAGGCGCTCGAACTCGCGCCGTTCGGCCGCCGTGGACAACGCTTCGAGGAAGCCGTCGATCTCGCCGCGCAACGCGCCCGCCTGGCCGAGCATCGCCGCGCACGCGCCGGAGACTTCGCCCGCCGCACCGGTGGTTCCGCGCGCCACGCGCGTCATGTCGCCCGACGCGGCGCTGACCCCTTCCATGCGCTGCGAGGCGGCCGCCACCGCGCGCACCACTTCTTGGGTCGCGGCCCCTTGCTCGGTCACCGCACCCGACACGCCCGCCGCCGTTTCGTTGAGACCCCGGATGCTGCCGGCGATCGCCTGGATGCGCGCGACCGCCCCGCGCACCGAATCGCGGATCGCGTCGATCCGGCCGGTGATGTCGGTCGTGGCGCGCGCGGTCTGGTTGGCGAGGTTCTTGACCTCCGACGCCACGACCGCGAAGCCCTTGCCAGCCTCGCCGGCGCGCGCCGCTTCGATCGTGGCGTTGAGGGCGAGCAAATTGGTTTGGGCCGCGATCTCGCCGATCAGCTCGACGACCTTGCCGATCTCGGCGGCGGCGGCGGTGAGCTGGGCCATCGAGGTTTCGGCCGCTTGCGCCTCGCGCGCGGTGCGCTCGGTGTCGGCGGCCGCGCGCTCCATCTGGCGGGCGATCTCGGCGATCGAGGCTTGCATCTGCTCGGCCGCGGCCGAGACCGAGGCGAGATCGCGCGCGGTCGAACGCGCGTCGTCGTCGACCGTGGCGGCTTTGAGCGCGGTCGCTTCGGCGTCGGTCGTCACGCGGCCGGACACGTCGCGCATATTGCCGGCCGACTCGGCGACTTGGGCGAGCACGCCTTGGATCGAGGCGCTGAAATCGGCGGCGAATCCGTCCACCGCCTTGCGCCGCTTCTCGCGCAATTCGGCCTGGCGCTTGGCTTCGGCTTCGAGCGTCGCCGCCTCGCCCGCCTTGCGACGCAGCGCGTCGACGTTGCGCGCCAGGCGCCCGATCTCGTCGGCGCGGTCCACGCCGCCGGCCGCGCGCGCGTAATCCCCGCCGGCGATCCGATCGACGTCGTCGGCCAGCGCGCGCAGCGGCCGGGAAATCCCGCGCACGCCGATCAGCCAGCCTTGCGCCAGGGTGAGCAGCAAGCCGATCAGGCCGATGCCCAGCGTCAGCCAAATGGTGAAGCCGACCACGCCATCGGCGTAGGTCGCGGCCGCGTCCAGGCGCTGGACCGAGTCGCGCGTGAAGGCGTCGAGGTCGTCGCGCAAACGGTCGAAAGCGGGATCGAAATTCCGCGTGATCGCGGTGCGCGCGCCGGCCATGTCGCCCGCTTCGTTGAGCCGCGCGATTTCGGTCACGTTGGCGCGCAACGCCGCGAAACGCGAATCGAGCTCGGCGATCAACGGCCCTCGACCATTGGCCAGCTCGCCCGCGCGGCGCATGCGCGTCATGTAATCGTCGGCGAGCGCCTGACGGCGCTGCGAGATCGTCGCGCGCGTCTCGGCCGAGTCCGCGTAGCCGTAGCGCGCGATCTGGCGCGCATAGCCTTGCAGCGAGCGATGGGCTTGGGCGACTTCGAGTGCGGCGGCCGCGTCGCCGCGCACGACTTTGGTGTAGGTCGCGTTGACATAGTCCATGCGCCACAACGCGAAACCGATCAGCGCCACGTCCAGGGCGACCAGCACGGCGAGCAGCAGACCGATTTTGCGCGGGATGGAGGCGGTCAAAGCGGCGAACATGGGAGGCTCCGAGTCAAAGGGCGGGCTGGGTTTCGGCGGGGAACTCGCGTTCCCACTCCTCGCGGCTCATCGCGAAGATCAAAGTGCGCTTGCCAGGCATGGAATTGGCGGAGATCGACGGCGTCTTGCGCAAAAGATGCGCGATCAATTCCGGCTCGACGCGCAATGGCGCGTCGGATTCGCGCTCGTGAACGACCACGGTGATCATGTCGGCATAGCGCATGGAAGTTCTGCTCCCGGAGCGGGCTACCTGGCACTCGAAGATGGGCCACCGCCTTGCAAGAACAAGGCGGCGGCGACGCCGGAAATTTACGTATCTTGATTACGCCGGTATGACGCTTTTCGCTTAATCCCGAGAATCGCTGATTGAACCGGCGGCGGCGCACCGCGCATTAACCGGAGGTTAACTTTATTTTTTCGGACCGAATCTCGATTCGATAATTTTTGCGGCGGGGTAGACCGCGCATGCTCCCTCCCTTATGGTCGCGCGCCGTCCACATCGCTGCACAAGGTTTCGCCAATGCGCCCTTCCGGCCGTCAATCCGATCAACTTCGCGCCATCGTCCTCGAGCCGGGTTTCGCCAAGCACGCCGAGGGTTCGTGCCTGGTGAAATTCGGCGACACGCACGTTCTGTGCACCGCTTCGCTCGACGAGAAGGTGCCGCCCTTCCTGCGCAACTCGGGCCAAGGCTGGGTGACGGCCGAGTACGGCATGCTGCCGCGCTCGACCCACACCCGCACCGATCGCGAGGCCGCCAAGGGCAAGCAATCGGGCCGCACCCAGGAGATCCAGCGCCTGATCGGCCGGAGCTTGCGCGCGGTGCTCGACGCCAAGGCGCTGGGCGAACGCCAGATCAAGATCGATTGCGACGTGCTGCAGGCCGATGGCGGCACGCGCACCGCTTCGATCACCGGGTCGTGGGTGGCGTTGCACCAAGCCTTGTCCAAGCTGGTCGCGGCCAAGACGCTGGCCACCGTGCCGCTGCTCGACCATGTGGCGGCCGTGTCGTGCGGCGTGTCGAAAGGCCGGGCGGTGCTCGATCTGGACTACGTCGAGGATTCCGCCTGCGAGGTCGACGCGAATTTCGTGCTCACCGGCAAGGGCCATATCGT
>JAMNXK010000560.1 GCA_023653245.1 Tagaea sp. | reverse complement strand
CGCATCGTCGAAGGTTTGCTCATGATGCCCCGGACGATGCGCCGCGGCGTCGAACTCGCGGTGCGCGCGGCCGTGCTCGCCGTGCTGGGGGCCTTGGTCTGGCACGGCTACATGATCGCGTCGATCTCGATGGAGCAGACGACGACGGTTCTTTACTGGCCGGTCGGCCTGCTCTACGCGGCGATGCCGGTGGGCTCGGCCTTGGCTTTCGTGTTCGTCGCGCACGAGGCGTGGCGCTTGGCGCGCGGCGAAGACGCGCCCGATCTGTCGGACGGTTGAAGCTTCATGGTTCTCGGCGTCATTTGCCTGCTGTTCTTCGGCCTCGCGATGCTCGGCATGCCTTTGGTCTGGGCGTTGCTCGCCACCACCGCCGGCACGATCTGGATCTTCGACCGCTTCTATCCGCTGAAGGCGGTGTTCAGCACCTACATCACCGGCGTGGAGCCCTTGCATCTGGCGGCGGTGCCGTTGTTCGTGCTGGCCGGCGAGTTGATCGCCCATGGCGGGGTCGGACGGCGGCTCATCGATCTGGCCAAGTCGCTGCTGGGATTCCTGCCCGGCGGCATGGGCGTGGTCACGGTCTCGTCCTGTACGATGTTCGGCGCCATTTCCGGCTCGGCGATCGCCGATTCGGCGGCCGTCGGCTCGGTGATGATCCCCGGCATGACGCGCCGGGGCTATCCGCCGGCGTATTCGGCGGCGCTCGTCGCCACCGCCGGTACGCTCGGCATTCTGATCCCGCCCAGCATTCCGCTGCTGGTCTACGGATTCGTCGGCAACGTGTCGGTCGCCGAGCTTTTCCTGGCGGGCGTGGTGCCGGGGCTGTTGTTCGCCTTCGCGCTGTCGCTGCTGTGCATGTGGAAGGGCCGAGCGCTCGGCTGCGATGCGGGCGGCGAGCGGCCGCACTGGGCGACGATCCGGCCGCAGCTCGTCGCGTGCCTGCCCGCCCTCGCCATGCCCGCGCTGGTGCTGGGCGGCATCTATTCGGGCGTTTTCACGCCGACCGAGTCGGCGGCGATCGCCGTCGCGTACGGTCTGTTCATCTGCCTGTTCGTGTACCGCGAGATCGCGCCGCGCGACCTGCCGGCCTTGTTCTTGCGCTGCTTCACGACCAGTGCGGTGGTGATGCTGGTGATCGGCGCCACCTCGGCGCTGGCTTGGCTCATCACCATCGAGCAGATCCCGGCCCAGCTGGCCGAGGCGATCCGGGCGGTCGCGAGCGACAAGTTCACGTTCCTTATCCTGCTCAATCTCGCGCTCTTGCTCGTCGGGGTGTTCATCGAGCCGCTTCCCGCCCTGATCCTGACCGCGCCCTTGTTCATCCCCACGGCCAAAGCCTTCGGCGTCGATCCCGTGCATCTGGGGCTGATCATGACCTTCAACCTCGCCATCGGGCTCTACACGCCGCCGGTGGGCGGCACGCTGTTCGTCGCCGCCAAGCTCTCGGGCGCGCGGATGGGGGCCATCACGCGCGAGCTGATGCCGATGTTCGCGGTGGCAGTGGTCGTGCTGACGCTGGTCACTTATGTCGAGGCGATCCCGATGGCGCTGGTGCATCTCGCGCGCGGACAGTGATAGGCTGACGCGAACGAGGGAGGCGGGCGTTGAAACTCGGCGCGGTGGCGGACGATCTGACGGGGGCGACCGATCTCGCCTCGATGTTGCGCCGGGAAGGTTGGCGCGTGGCGCTGAACGCGGGCGTGCCCGCGGCGGGCGCCGAATTCGACGGCGTGGACGCCGTGGTGATCGCGCTCAAGTCGCGCACGGTTCCCGCCGCCGACGCGATCGCCTGGAGCCTCGCCTCGGCCGAGGCGCTGAAAGCTGCGGGCGCCGAGCAGCTCTTCTTCAAGTATTGCTCGACCTTCGATTCGACCGATGCGGGCAATATCGGCCCGGTGGCCGAGGCGCTGATGGCGCGCTTCGGCGTGGATTTCACCATCGCTTGCCCGGCCTTCCCCGCGAACGGGCGCACGATCTATCGCGGGCATCTGTTCGTGCTCGACCGGCTGCTGTCGGAAAGCCCGATGAAGGACCATCCGCTGACGCCGATGCGCGATTCCGATCTGGTGCGCGTGCTGGCGCGGCAGACCCGGCGCAAAGTCGGGCTGGTCGGTTACGAGACCGTCGCGGGCGGGGCGGCGAAAATCCGCGCGGCGTTCGACGCCGCCGCGCGCGACGGGACGGGGATCGCGATCGTCGACGCGCTCGACGATGCGCAGCTGCGCGCCATCGGCGCGGCGTGCAAGGGCATGGGGCTGGTGACCGGCGGCTCGGCGGTGGCGATGGGCCTGCCGGCCAATTTCGCCAAGTCGGACGCGCTGGCGACGCGCCCCTTCGCCGCACCGCCCGGCGGCGAAGCGATCGTCTCGGGCAGCTGCTCGGCGGCGACGCGCGGGCAGGTCGCCGCGGCCTTGGCGTCGGGCGTGCCGGCGCTGCGGATCGATCCGAGCGCCTTGCCCGATGCGGCCGCCTTGCGCGCCTGGATCGCCTCGCAGCCGGCGGATCGGCCCGTGCTCGTCTACTCGACCGCCGAGCCCGAAGCGGTGCGCGCCGCGCAAGGCAAGGACGCGCATGTCGCCGAGCGTCTCGAAGCGGTCCTCGCCGGTGCCGCGCAAGCTTGCGTCCAACTCGGCCGCACGCGGCTGGCGATCGCGGGCGGCGAGACCTCGGGCGCCGTGGTCGCGAAACTGGGCGTGGCCTGTTTGGAGATCGGCCCCGAGATTTGCCCGGGCGTGCCGTGGACGGCGGCACTCGACGGGCGGGGCTTGGCTTTGGCGCTGAAATCCGGGAATTTCGGCGGACCCGATTTCTTCCGCCAAGCCTTCGAGGCGCTGCCATGAACGAGACCGCGATCCGCGAGGAGATCTGCCGCATCGGCCTCAGCCTGCACGCGCGCGGCTACGCGCACAGCTCGGCCGGCAATATCAGCGCGCGGCTCG
>JAMNXK010000559.1 GCA_023653245.1 Tagaea sp. | reverse complement strand
CTTGCCCGTGGGCCGGGCGCGCGGCCGGGCCGCCTTGGGCGGCGCCGGCGGCAGCACTTCGGGCGCTTTCTCGGCGCGCGTGTGCTCGTAGCCTTCCCACCAGGCGTGGAATTTGGCGCGCGCTTCGGCCTTGCCCGCCCACCAGCCGGCCAATCCGCCGCGCTTGTCGTCCCCCGTCTCGGCCATGTCAGTCCGCGGGCCGGACGCCGTCGCGCGGCGGGGCGAAGCGCGGCGGCGCCGAGCCCACGCCCAACCCGATCAGCGATCCGCCTTCGTCGAAGGTCAGCGTGACCACTTCGCCGCGCCCGTTGCGCGCGACCACGCGATAGCAGCCCTCCACGATCGTCATTTGCTCGAAGCCGACGAAGCCCATGTCGAGCAGCGTGCCGGTCATCTTGTCGACGGTCTCGCGCGAAAACCCGTCCGCCTTGCAGGCGGGCGCGTTCTCGGGGCGCGGCGCTTGCGCGAACGCCGGCAGCGCCATCGTGAGGGCCAAGGCGGCGATCCCGATCTTCATGCGGCGGAGAATACCGCTCACGACGCCCAGGCCGCCAGCGCGATGGCGCCCGTCCCCGCTAGGCAGCCGAGCAGCACGTTCCGGCGCAAGGCGAAGAACACCGCCACCGCCAGCGCCGCGGCACCGACGCGCACGATCGTCGGCAGTTCCGCGACGCCGCCCGAGGGAAACACGATCAGCCGCAGAATCAGCGCCGCCAGCACCGCGAAGGCCACGCACGCGAACCACTCGAACGCCTTGCCGTTCGGATCGATCCGCCCGCCCACCGCCACGCCGAAGGCGCGCCAGAAATACGTGGCGAGGGCGCCGACGACGGCGGCGACATAGGCGTCGAACGGACTCATCGGGTCCATCGCTTGCCGATGAGGTAGCCGGCCGTGCCGCCGGTGAGACCGGCGATCAGCAAGCTCCAATCGGGAATGACGGGATGCAAGACCACGCAGAACGCCGCGCCGAACGCCATGCCGAGCGCGCGTGGCCGCTGCTTGAGATCCTGCAGACACAGCAGCATGAAATAAAGCGGGTTGAGGAACACGAGCGCCAGCGCGATCGGCCGGGGCAGCGCGCCGGCGGCGAAATATCCCGCCACGCAGCCGATCAGCGAAGCACTCCACAGCACCAGCGCGCAGCCCATGAACCAAGCGAGGCGCTGCTCGCGCGGAATCGCGGGCGTATGCAGCATGGTCAGCGCCCAGCACGTGATCGCCACCCAATTCGCGGCCGCGTAGTCGCGCCACGCCGGGCGGCCTTCGAGCTTCACCACCGGCAGCATCACCGTGGTCATCGGCGCCAAGCGCATATTCGCCAACGCCACCGCCAAGGCGATGGCCAGCAAGGGCGCGCCGGCGAGATAGAGCTCGACCATCGCCAACTGCCCGGGCAGCGCCCAGGCGGTGAGCGTGGAGAACAGCGCGAGATCGAGGCCGAGCGCGTTGTCGCGCACGAAACCGCCGAACCCGATATAGGAGGCGCCGAGCATCAGCGCGGGCGCCCCCGCCCCCATGCGCGCGCCGGCGCGAAATCCCGTCCAGGATGGCGATATGGCTTGAGCGTTCACGACGGCGATTTTGGCGGGGTGCCGCGCGCCGCGCCATCTCAAACGCGGCTGAGCAGCCTTGCGCGCACCGCCGGGTCGCTCGCCAGCCCGGCCGCGACGGGCGCGCCGTTTGAATTCCGGCCCGGAGAATCAGTCCGCGCCCGACCGGATCAGCCGGCCGGCGAGTTCCGACGGCAGATCGAGTTTTGCCAGCGACGCGTCGAGGGCTACGCGCCAGGCGGGACCGCGCGCGCGCGCCTCGCGCCAGGCGGCGGCGAGATCGTCGAACTGATGGTCCGACAAAGCCTCGATCAGCCTTGCGGCTTGTTCCAGGTCCTTGCGGGATTTGAGGGCATCGCGTGCGCGGCGATGGGCGACGATCAGCTTATGGACCGCGAAGCGTTCGGGAGCGGGAACTTCCACCGCAATCCCGGCGCCATGCAACACGACGGCCGGCACAGGCCGCCGTATCAGGAAGTCGAGGAAGCGAAAGCGATGCGCATGCGCGCCGAGCGAAGGGAGTCGCGCGGGCGCGTCGTCGTCCGGTCCGCGATTGGCGGTCAACAGCTCGACCTTAAGCTTGGCGGTGTTCACGAACGTATAGGCTTTGCCTTCGGCCAGTCCGCGCACATGGGCGCGGAAACTCGGATCGACCTTGCGCAACTCTGCGAGAATGTCGATGCGCTCGACCTCCGCCACCGCCATCGAAATCCCAGTGAATTGCGCGATGTCGAGGTCTTGCGTGACGAGGCTGCTCCCGCGCAAGCGCACACCGAGCAGGCCCGCATAAGCGCCGAAGGCGTGCGTGCCCACCAGGCAGGCGCGCTGACGGAACAATCCCGCGCGCGCGAGCGTGCGCAGAATGGCGCCGATCTCCGCCGGCGGGCGTGGATATCCCGCGCGCACGAGCATGTTCACGATTTCGCGCCGATCGCCCTCGTCCGCGCGCAGCACCCGATTCCGCTCGACGCGACCGAGCAGCTCGTCCGACTCGGGTCCGACATATTTATCGACACGGTCCTTGCCGCGCCAATACCAATAGACGCGTCCGCGCACGGTCTTGCGCTGGAAGCTCCCCTCGCCGGCGAATGTACCGGCGAAGGCCGCGTCGAGCGCGCGCTCCAGCAGATCGCGATAGGCGGTCGAGGCGGAACCAGAAAAGCGCGCGACGGGCATTATACCCACTCCTCAGATCTGGGTATAACACAGCTTGCCCCTAGCGGCAAAGCGACAGCGGGTCTCACCCGCTGTCGCGCACGACCAGTTCGAAGCCGACGTCGAGGGTCCGGGCGTGCGCTTCCTCGCCGTCCAGGCGCGCGAGGATGAGGCGCGCGGCTTCGCGCCCGATCGCCTCGCGCGGCGGGCGCACGGTCGTCAGGCGCGGCACGCTGTG
>JAMNXK010000558.1 GCA_023653245.1 Tagaea sp. | reverse complement strand
CGAGGAGGCGTGCTTCCTCGGCGATCGGGTCGCGGTGCTCACGCCCGGCCCGGGCAAGGTCAAGGAGATCGTCGCGATCGACATTCCGCGCGAGCGGCGGAATTGGGCGACGCTGGGCGCCGATCCCGAGTTCGCCCGGATCAAGGAGCGCGTGCTCGCCTCGGTGCGCGGGGTTCCGGGAGCCGGATCGTGAGCGTCATCGCCGGACCTTTGCGCAAGCCCGCTTTCGCCACGCTGGCGTTTTGCGTGCTGGCGCTCGGCTGGATCGGCGCGGGACGCATGCATGCGAGTCGGGTTCTCGCGCCGGTCGAGCCGATGGGCGCGCGCGCGCATGTGATCGTCACGCTCGATTTTCCGCCCGAAGGCTTCCACACGACGCGGCTTCAGGCGATCGGCCGCGTCGTCGAGGTGCGCGGGCGCGACGTGCTGATGATGGACGTGGACGCGGCCGCCTTGCGCGGCTTCGCGACGCATTACTGGGTCGACAAGGTGGCGCCGTGGCCGGGACGCTGACCGCCGCCCCGAAGCTGCGCCCGCGTTTGGCCAAGGCGGCCAAAGGCGCGCTGGGCATCGCGCTGTTCCTGATGGCGTGGCAGATCTCGGTGCCGCTGATCGGGCTCGAAGCCTATTTCTATCCCGCGCCCGCCGACGTGTGGGTCGCGTTCCTCGATCTGATCCGCAAGGGCATGCTGCCGATCCATGCGATCGACAGTCTCGGGCGCTACGCCTCGGGCGTGGCGATCGGCGTCGTCGCCGGCGTGATCCTGGGCGTGACCATCGGACTGAGCGGTTTCGCCTCGCGCCTGATGTCGCCGGCGATCAATTTCCTGTTTGCGATCGTCGAGGTCGCGTGGATTCCGATCTTCGTGATCTGGTGGGGCTACGGCACCAAAACGATCCTGATCGCGCTCACCTATGTCGTGTTCTTCCCCGTGCTCTACAACACGTTGCTCGGCGTGCGCACGGTGCCCCAGACGCTGATCAACGCGGTGCGCGCGCTCGGCGCCACCCGCGCGCAGACCCTCGCCTACGTGATCCTGCCGGCCGCCTTGCCCGGCATCATGACGGGCTTCCGCGTGGGTGCGGGCTTCGCCTTCCGCGGTCTCATCTTCGCCGAGATCGTCGCGGCCAAATCGGGCCTCGGCTATCTGATCTTCGAAGGTGCGCAGACCCAACAGACCGCGCGCACCATCGTGGGCATGATCTGCGTCGGCTTCATTTGGCTGGCCATCGATCGATTCTACTTGCGCCCCATCGAAGCCGCGACGATCGAGCGCTGGGGTCTGGTCACCCAGGCCGAGGACCGCGCATGAGACCGCGCGACGCCATCGGACTCGTTCCTTTCGCGCTGGCGCTCGCCGCTTGGGCGGCCGTGCCGATGCTGATCGACTACCCGTCCTACATGCTGCCGTCGATCCCGATCGTGGCCGAACACCTCGCCGAGATCGCGCGCGACGGCTCGCTTGCGGGCCACGTCGCCGCGTCGCTCGGGCGCCTGGCGCTGGGCTTCGCGATCGGGGCGGGAATCGCCGTGCCGCTCGGCATCGCCATCGCGCTCAACCGCCACGTCGCGGACACTTGTTTGCCGCTGCTCACCTTCCTGCAATCGATCGCCGGCATCGCGTGGGTCCCGCTCGCCATCATCTGGTTCGGCATCGGCATCGGCTCGGTCGTGTTCGTGATCGCCAACACGATCTTCTTCGCCACGCTCTACAACGTCGTGGTCGGCGTCCAGGCGATCCCGCAGACGCTGCACCGCGCGGTGCGCGCGCTGGGCGGGCGGGGATTCGGCCTCGCGAGCGTGCTGATCCTGCCGGGCGCGCTCGTGCAATTGATCGTCGGCTTCCGCACGGCGATGGCCTATGGCTGGCGCGCGCTGGTGGCGGGCGAGATGATCGCGGGCACCAACGGCCTGGGCTACATGACCATCGAAGCCGTGCAATGGTACCGGACCGAGACGGTGCTGGTCGGCATGATCGCCATCGGGCTTCTCTGGCTGCTGATGGACCGCTTCCTGTTCGAGCCGCTCGAGCGCGTCACCGTGCGGCGCTGGGGCATCGTGCAGCGGTGATCGACGCCCATGTCCATTTCTGGGATCCGGCGCGCAACGACGACATTCTGATCGTGCGCCGCGAGCCCGCGCTGGCGCGGCGCTACATGCCCGCGGACTTGCTACCCCGGCTCGCCGAATCCGGCGTCACCGGCGTGGTGGCGATCCAATCCGCCCCCAATCCCGACGAAACCGCGCATCTGATCGAAACGAGCGCTGGCGTCGACGCGGTCCGCGCCGTCGTCGGCTGGGTCGATCTGACGGCGCCCGATATCGGCGCCCGGCTCGACGCGCTGCGCGCGAATCCGAAGCTCGTCGGCGTGCGCGCCATGCTGAACCGCGCGCCGAGCTTCGACTGGCTCGCCTCGGCCGACGTCCGGCCGGGGCTCGCAGCGATCGCCGATCGTGGCGTGACGCTCGATCTGATCGCCGGGCCCGCGCATATTCCCGCGATCGTCGAGATCGCGCGCGCGATCCCGGGCTTGCGCTTCGTCGTCGATCATGGCGCCACGCCGCCCACGGGACGGCCCGAGTTTCCGGCATGGCGCGAGGCCGTGGCGCGCCTCGCCGGCGAAACCGGGGCGCCGACGAAATTCTCGGGCTTCGCGGAGGAAGCGCCGCCGGACTGGACCGCCGAGACGCTCGTCCCGGCCTTCGATCATGTTCGGGCGTGCTTCGGGCCAGGCCGCATCATGTGGGCGAGCAATTGGCCGGTGATCGATCTGCGCGGCGGCTATCGGCGCTGGGTCGCGGCAAGCCGGGCGTTGCTGGACAAGGCGGGCTTGGCGCCCGACGCGAAGGCGGCCATTCTCGGCGCCAACGCGGCGGCGTTCTACCGCGCGGCGTAGCGCCGATGGCGCGCGATCAACCCAGACCGCTGATCCATTCGCGGCCGGG
>JAMNXK010000557.1 GCA_023653245.1 Tagaea sp. | reverse complement strand
CGCCTCGGTCGTGTTCGCGATCACGATCTTGGGCTTCACCATCGGCTTCGTGCTGTGGGTGATCTGCGCCGTCCACGCCGTGTTCGTGGTCCATGGCGCCAAGGCCGAGGCGCGCAACAAAGCGCTCATCGACGCGCTGAAGGGGCGTTAGCAAGTCGCGAGGGCCGAGGCTTTCCGGCGCCGGCGTTTCGTGCTACATGTAACGGCATGAAGCGCACCGCCAAGCCCAAGCCGAAGGCCCAGTCGGGCGCCGCCCGTGTGGCCAAGCGCCGCGCCGCTTTGCGCCGTGCGGGCTTACGCCCCGTCCAGATTTGGGTGCCCGATACGCGCAATCCGGCTTATATCGCGGACGTCAAGCGCCGGTGCTTGGCGCTGCGTGGCGATCCACAAGAAAAGGAAATCCTCGACTGGATCGAGGCGGTTGCCGACTATAGCGGTTGGAAGTGAAACGCGGCGAAGTCGTCACGGTCGCGTTGTCCGGCGACTACGGCAAACCCCGTCCGGCCGTCGTGGTGCAGATCGACCTGTACGAGACGCTGGAGTCGATCGTCGTCTTGCCGATGACGAGCGATCTGCGGGACATGCCGGAGTTCAGGACCGATGTCGCGCCGTCGGTCGCGAACGGCTTGCGCGTGCGCTCTCAAGTCATGATCGACAAGCCCGCGACGTTCCCACGCGCGAAAGTGGGCAAGCGGATCGGCGCGTTGGATTCGGTTACTCTGACTGAAATCGAACGCCGCATGGCGGTGTTGTTGGGCATCGCGAAGTAGGACCGGGTTCCGCCCGGTTTTCATAAAACCGTCACGACGTCGTCGCACACGAACAATCCATCCACTACACCTTTCCCCAATGCGCGACCGCGAAGGCCGCGCCCTAGACAAGGGGAAACCATGCGCAAGACATTCGCAGCATTGGCCGTCACGGCCGCGCTCGTGGGCGCCGCCGACGGCGCACACGCACAAGATCGTCTGGTGATCGCCGGCCGGGACGCGGCGTTCGGCACGGCTCTCGCCCGCATGGTCGAGGCCTATCAGCAGCGCAATCCTTCGGTCCGCATCGAACGGCTGGAACTGCCGGGCGGTCCGCTCTACGAGCGCATCGCGCTCAATGCGCGCGAACGCGCGCGCGCGCTCGACGTGCTGATGCTCGACGACATTTGGGCGCCCGAGTTCATGGCCAATAATTGGTTGGCGAATCTCGACGCGCTGGGCGGCGTGCCCGGCCAGTTCGTGAAATCCGCCGACGCGGTATCGCGCAATCCGATGGGCACGGGCCCGCGCTTCGCGGCACCGATGGTCGGCAACGTCGCCATGTTCGCCTATCGCGGCGATCTGCTGGCCAAGCACGGGCTGCAGCCGCCGCGCAGCTGGACCGACGTCGCCACCATCGCGCGCACGATCCAAGAGAAGGAGCCAGGCGTGGCCGGCGTGGCGTTCCGCGGCATCCGCGGCAACCCGATCGTCACCGGCTTCCTGCCCATCCTCGGGGCCTTCGGCGGCGAGATCGTCGATGCGCAGGGCCGTGCGGTTCTCGATAGCCCGGCTTCGCTGGCGGCGCTCGAGCAGTTCCTGGCCTTGCGTCCGCTCGCCCCGCGCGGCGTGGAGACGTGGAACGCCACCGAAGTGCGCGAAGCGATGGAGCAAGGGCGCATCGCCATGTCGATCGAGTTCTGGCCCGGCTGGGCCGGCACGCTCGACGACGCGTCGCGCTCGCGCGTCGTGGGTCAAGTGCAACTCGTCTCGGCCCCCGGCCAAACGCGCGGACCCTCTCCGATGCTCGGCGCTTGGATGCTCGGCGTCGCCGCCGATAGCCCGAACGCCGCGCGCGCGCTCGACTTCATCCGCTTCGTCGTCTCGGCCGAGAACCAAAAGCGCATCGCGATCGAGACCGGCAACCCGCCGACGCTCGCGGCGCTTTACGCCGACGCCGATCTGGTGCGCCAGTTCCGCTGGTATCCGGCCCAGCTCCAGGCGTTGGAGAACGCGGTCGCCCGGCCGCGCATCGCGCAGTGGAACCGCGTCGAGGCGATCTTGGGCGAACATCTGCAAATGGCCTTGGTCGGCCAGATGCAGCCGCGCGAGGCTTTGGCCGAAGCCAATCGCCAGATCCAGCGCGCGATGGCGCGCTGAGGCGAGGTCCGGGCGGCGGCGGTCGCCGTCGCCCGGACCCGCTCCGATATGCGCGCGCTCCATCGTCCCTGGCTGCTCGTCGCGCTGCTCGCGCCGGCGCTGGCGCTGTTCGCGCTGCTGACCTTCTATCCGCTGGCGCGGTTGATCCTGCTGTCCTTCGCGGCGACCGATCACGGCTTCGACGGCGCCAAGTTCGTCGGTTTCGAGAACTACGTCGAACTGTTCGAAGGCCGCTCGTTCCGCCGGGCGGCGTGGAACACGGCGGTGTTTGCGCTTGTCGCCACTGTCGCCGAAGTGCTCGTGGGCTTGGGCCTCGCGCTGCTGCTCGACCGAGCCTTCCCGTTCCGGCGCGCGCTCACGCTGGTGGTGCTCGCCCCTTACGTGCTGTCCACGATCGTGGTGTCGGCGATCTGGCGGGCCTGGTTCCATTACGATGTCGGCTTCCTCAACAACACGCTGCGTGGCCTCGGGCTCGAGGGCGTGCCGTGGCTGTTCGATCCGAACATCGCCTTGATGTCGATCGCCGTTGCCGACGTTTGGCAGAATGCGCCGTTCTGCTTTCTGATCCTCTACGCGGGCCTTCGCTCGATCCCGCCCGAGCTTTACGAGGCCGCGCGCATCGACGGCGCGGGCGCGTGGCGGCGCTTCGTCGACGTGACCTTGCCGCTGCTGGCTCCCTATCTGTTCGTCGCGGCGCTGATGCGCACGCTCGATTCCTTCAAGCTGTTCGACAAGGTCTACGCGATGACCGGCGGCGGGCCGGGCAACGCGACCGAGACGTTGTCGATGCATGTCCATCGCCTGGCGTTTCGGTTCTTCGACAT
>JAMNXK010000556.1 GCA_023653245.1 Tagaea sp. | reverse complement strand
CCGCCGAGCACGCGATCGGCGCCGAACGCCTCGCGCAACATGTCGGGCGCTTCGACGCCGTTCTGGAAACTGACGATCTTGGTCGAAGGTCCCATCAGGGACGCCACCGCGCGGATCGCCCCTTCGGTGTCCCACAGCTTGATCGCGAGGCCCACGAGATCGGCGGGGCCGAGCGCGCTCGCGTCGTCCGACACGCGCACCTTGGCGAGAAATTCGCCTTGCGGGCTTTCGATCTTCAGCCCGCCTTGGCGCCGGATCGCGTCGAGATGCGCACCCCGTGCGACCAGCGCCACGTCCGCGCCGGATTGCGCGAGCCTGGCGCCGAAATAGCCGCCGACCCCTCCAGCACCGACGAAGACGATCTTCATCAGGTTTTCGCCAGCTTCTTGATTACGTCTTGCCTTAGATCAATCATCTCAGAGGCAATTTCTCTGAGGCCCTTGTGGCCATAAAATTTATCGCTATCGATCCCATTTTCAGGTGTCAATCCCAAGCGCTTTCGCAGGCCAGATACATAGTCGGTGTGGTAGGGGCGGAATCCCTTTATCCCTTCTTTTTTAACTCTCTCAACAATTATACCATCTCTATAGATGTTAAGCAAAAAGCCATCCGGAGGATCAATTGTAAAACCGAATCTCTCCAATATATCTTTTAGCTCGTGATACTTTAATGGCCGCTCGCCGCGCATAATTTTACGTCCATTGCTCTCTATCCATTCGTTTATGTACGTGACCTCGTCTTCTCTACGCTCGCATATCCCATGAGCTGCAACTTTTGTTGTGAATTCATACATATCGTCGTCGGTGCATCGCTCCAGCCAAAAATTAGCGCGGTACAGCATTACATGCAGGGAGACGAGCGCAGTCCTTTTGTTTCCATTATGGAATGGGTGGTTGTTGATTATGCCGTGAAAGAAAACAGCACTCTTTGGGATATCGCCTGGGTACGCGTCCCGGCCGTCAACTGATTGAAATGGTCGGGCGACAGCTGCCTCTAGTGCCTCCCGGTTCTTTACTCCGGGGGGCGAAATGGGGTCCTCTGAATCGCGGAACCAATCGGTTAACGAGTCATGAATTGTGATTACGTCGGCGGCGGAGAGAGAGTCAACTCCATATGCGATTGGTGGATTCATTTTTTTACCCTCAGGTCAACGCCGCGCAGGCTTTTTGGATGCGGGTGCAGGCGTCGCGCAACGCCTCGGTCGAGGTCGCGTAGGAGATGCGGAAATAGGGCGCCAGGCCGAAGGCCGAGCCCTGCACCACCGCCACGCCGACGCTTTCGAGCAGATAGGTCACGAAATCGGTGTCGGTGGCGATGACCTTGCCGTCGGGCGTCTTCTTGCCGATGGTGCCCGCGCAAGACGGGAACACGTAGAACGCGCCTTCGGGCTTCGGGCAGCGCAGACCTTTCGCCTCGTTGAGCATTTTCACGACCAGATCGCGGCGCTCTTTGAACACCTCGTTGTTCGACGCGATGAAGCTTTGGTCGCCGTTCAACGCTTCGACCGCCGCGGCCTGGCTGATCGAGCTCGGATTCGAGGTCGATTGCGATTGGATGGCCTGCATCGCCTTGATGAGCGGGGCCGGGCCGCCGGCATAGCCGATGCGCCAGCCGGTCATGCAATAGGCCTTCGACACGCCGTTGACCGTCAGCGTGCGGTCGTAAAGCTTGGGCTCGACCTGGGCGATCGTGGCGAATTCGAAATCGTCGTAGACGAGATGCTCGTACATATCGTCGGTCATCACCCAGACATGGGGATGTTTGAGCAGCACGTCGGCGAGCGCCTTCAAATCGGCCTTGGTGTAGGCCGCCCCGGTGGGGTTGGAGGGCGAGTTGAGGATCAGCCACTTGGTCTTGGGCGTGATCGCCGCTTCGAGCGCTTCGGCCGTCAGCTTGAAGCCCTGATTCTCCGAACACGCGACCTCGACCGGCGTGCCTTCGGCCAGGATCACCATGTCGGGATAGCTCACCCAATAGGGTGCGGGCACGATCACCTCGTCGCCCGGGTTCAGCGTGGCCATCAGCGCGTTGTAGAGCACCTGCTTGCCGCCGGTGCCGACGCTGATCTGGTTGGGCGCGTAGTCGAGCCCGTTCTCGCGCTTGAACTTGGCGGCGATCGCCTTCTTGAGCGCGGGCGTGCCGTCGACGGCGGTGTATTTGGTGTCGCCCTTGTCGATCGCGGCCTTGGCCGCGGCCTTGATGTTGGCCGGCGTGTCGAAATCGGGCTCGCCGGCACCCAGGCCGATCACGTCCTTGCCCGCGGCTTTCAGCTCGGCGGCCTTCATGGAGACGGCGATGGTGGGCGAAGGCTTCACGCGTTGCAGACGCTCGGCGACGATCGACATCGGACTCGGACTCCCAGGGGCCAAAAGACCGTCGCAACCTAGCCCCGCGCGGGGCCCGGGGCAACAAGGCTAAACTGCTTTTCCCCGACTCGGAGAGCCCCGCATGCGCGCCGCCTGGTACACGAAATTCGGACCCGCCGCCGAGGTGCTGGAGACCGGCGTTTTGCCCGATCCCGAGCCCGGCCCGGGCGAGGTGCGCGTCAAGCTCGCGACATCGGGCGTGAACCCGTCGGACGTGAAGTCGCGTTTGCCGGGCTCGCGCAACGCCGTCTATCCGCGCGTGATCCCGCATTCGGACGGGGCGGGCACGATCGACAAGGTCGGCGAGGGCGTGGACACGGGGCGCGTCGGCGCGCGTGTTTGGGTGTTCAACGGCCAATGGAAGCGCGCCGACGGCACGGCCGCCGGCTACATATGCGTGCCCGCCGAATTCGCCGTCGCCTTGCCCGCGAACGTGGATTTCGACGCGGGCGCGTGTCTGGGCATTCCCGCCCTGACCGCCTGGCGCGCGGTGACGATGGCCGGGGGCGTGTCGCGCCGCACGGTGCTGATCGCGGGGGCGGCCGGCGCCGTCGGCCACGCCGCCGTGCAGATGGCGCGGCACGAGGG
>JAMNXK010000555.1 GCA_023653245.1 Tagaea sp. | reverse complement strand
CTCGACCGCAACTGGGACGGCGCGCTGGCCAACGGCGCGCGCGTCTACGGTCCCGAGGCTTACGACCGCGGCTTCGCGGTGCTGTTGATCGTCGCGGCGTTGGGCACGGCGCTGACCTTGCTCATGCGGCCGAAAACCTGAAGGAAGAAAGCGCATGGGACGGATCACGACCGCCGAACAGCTCGATGCGATCTACGGCGCGGCCATACCGGCGGCGCTCGTCAAGGAGATCGACCACATCAGCGCCGACTACGCCGCGTTCATCGAAAAGTCGCCCTTCGTGATCGTGGCGACCGTCGGGCCCGAGGGGCTCGATTGCTCGCCGCGTGGCGATCCGCCGGGCTTCGTGCGCATCGAGAACGAACGCTCGGTGCTGATCCCCGACCGGCTGGGGAACAATCGCATCGACGCGTTGCGCAACATCGTGCGCGATCCGCGCATTTCGCTGCTCTTCCTCATTCCGGGCATCGGCAACACGCTGCGCATCAACGGCCGCGCCGAGATCCTCGACGATCCCGAGCTGCTGCGCGCCTTCGCCATGGGCGAAAAGCTGCCGCGCACCGTGCTGCGCGTGACGACCGATCAAGTCTATTTCCAGTGCCCGAAGGCCCTCACGCGCGGCCGCATCTGGGACCCGGCGGCGCAGATCGCGCGCGACGCGCTGCCGTCGACCGGCGCCATTCTCGCCAAATTGTCGAAAGGTGCGATCGACGCGGCGGCCTACGACGCCGCCTATCCCCAGCGCATGAAGGACACGATCTACTGAGGCCGCAAATTCGCGGTTAACACATTGGGGCGGACGGGCTAATTTCGACGCCGGTCTTCGCCCGGGGAGGGAACATGCCCGCGTCCAAATTCGACAAGTCCAAGCTGCCAAGCCGCCACACGACCGTCGGTCCGACCAGTGCCGCGCATCGCGCGATGCTCTACGCCATGGGCCTGTCCAAAGAACAGATCGCCCAGCCGCTGGTCGGCGTGGTCACGACCTGGAACGAGGCCGCGCCGTGCAACATCACCTTGTCGCGCCAGGCGCAGGCGGTGAAAAAGGGCGTGGCCGCCGCCGGCGGCACGCCGCGCGAATTCACCACCATCACCGTGACCGACGGCATCGCGATGGGCCATGCGGGCATGAAGACCTCGCTGGCCAGCCGCGAGGTGATCGCCGATTCGGTCGAGCTGACCGTGCGCGGCCATTGCTACGACGCGCTGGTCGGGCTGGCGGGCTGCGACAAATCCTTGCCCGGACTGATGATGGCGATGGTGCGCTTGAACGTGCCCTCGATCTTCATCTATGGCGGCACGATCATGCCGGGCCGCTTCCAGGGGCGCGACGTGACCATCGTCGACGTGTTCGAAGGCGTGGGCAAGAACGCGGCCGGCAAGATGAGCGACGCCGATCTCGAACATCTCGAGCAAGTGGCGCTGCCCACGGGCGGCTCGTGCGGCGGTCAGTTCACCGCCAACACGATGGCCTGCGTGTCCGAAGCGATCGGGCTGGCGCTGCCCGGCTCGGCCGGCACGCCGGCACCCTTCGAAAGCCGCGACCGCTGGTGCGTGCAATCGGGCGAGCAGATCATGTCGCTGATCGCCAAGCAGATCCGCCCGCGCGACATCGTCACGCGCAAATCGCTGGAGAACGCCGCGCGCGTCGTCGCGGCCACCGGCGGCTCGACCAACGCGGCCTTGCATCTGCCCGCGATCGCCCACGAGGCGGGGATCGATTTCGACCTGCACGAGGTCGCGCGGATTTTCCGCGCGATGCCCTACATCGCCGATCTGATGCCCGGCGGGAAATACACCGCCGTCGATCTCTACGGCGTCGGCGGCATTCCGGTCGTGATGAAGGAGATGCTCGATAGCGGCTTGCTGCATGGGGAGTGCCTGACCGTGACCGGCAAGACGATCGCCGAGAGTCTCAAGAAGGTGAAATTCCCGGAGAACCAGAAGGTCGTCTATCGGGTGAAGACCCCGATCTCGAAGACCGGCGGCGTGGTCGGCTTGAAGGGCAATCTCGCGACCGAGGGTGCGATCGTGAAGATCGCCGGGCTCAAGAAGCTCCAGTTCACGGGTCCGGCGCGCTGCTTCGACCGCGAGGAGGACGCGCTCGCCGCCGTCTTGAAGCGCGACATCAAGGACGGCGAAGTGATGGTCATCCGCTACGAAGGCCCGAAAGGCGGCCCGGGAATGCGCGAAATGCTCTCGACCACCGCGGCCCTCTATGGCTGGGGCAAGGGCGAGGAGATAGCACTCATCACCGACGGGCGGTTCTCGGGCGGCACGCGCGGGTTCTGCGTCGGCCATGTCGGACCCGAAGCGGCCGTGGGCGGCCCGATCGCGCTGTTGAAGGACGGCGACACGATCGTCATCGACGCCGAGAAGGGCACGCTGAACGTCGATCTGCCGGCCAAGGAACTCGCCAAGCGCCGCAAGGCTTGGAAGCCGCGCCAGCACGAGTATCAGTCGGGTACGATCTGGAAATACGCGCAATCCGTCGGCTCGGCCGAGAAGGGGGCCGTCACCCATCCCGGCGGCGCCAAAGAAGTCTTCGACTATTCGAGGAGTTGAGTCGTGGCGCGCATCGCCGTCGGAACGTTCCAGCACGAGACCAACACGTTCGCCCCCACCAAAGCGGGCGTGGCGGCGTTCGCCGATGGCGGCGGCTGGCCGTCGATGGTGCGCGGACCCGCGATCCCGCCGGCTTTCGCGGGCATGAACGTGCCAATCGCGGGCTTCATCCAGGCGGCTTCGGCGCGCGGGCATACGCTCGTCCCGCTCATCTGCGCGAATGCGAGTCCCTCCGCGCACGTCACCGACGAGGTTTTCGCCGTCGTCGTCGACGCGATGTGCGCGGATCTCGCCAAGGCCTTGCCGGTCGACGCGGTCTATCTCGATCTGCACGGCGCCATGGTCACCGAAAGCCTGGAGGACGGCGAAGGCGAAGTGCTGGCGCGCGTGCG
>JAMNXK010000554.1 GCA_023653245.1 Tagaea sp. | reverse complement strand
GCGCGCGGCTCGGGCGACGATCCCAAGGGTCTCGCGCCCGAGTACGAGAGCTACATCCGCGATCTCGACAAGGATCACGGCCACGATCCGGGGCTGATCTTCGCGCGCGACCTGACCCAGCAGGTCGAGAAGTATCACGGCAAAGGCGGCGAGCTGGCCAAGCAGTTCGTCACGTTGCTCGCGGATCGCCCGGACCTGCAGCGCGAATATCTCGGCGGCGAGGTGCCGAAGGCCCCGCCCATCGGCACGTTCAAGCCCGGCGGCGAAGAGAGCGTCAAAGCCTGGATCGACCAAGACCGCGTCGCCAACGGCCTCAAGCCGCGCTACGCGGTCCCGATTTCGACGAACACGCGGAACATGGCACCCGCCTTACCCACATCGTCGCGCACGGAACCCGCCGCGCAAGACACGCCCGATCCGAAGAACCTCCTCGAATACGGCCCGAACTTCGGCCTGCCCGAAGACGAAGGGCTCCGCCAAGCGGCCGCGCACGACGCGGAACGCGCGCGGCAAGCGGCGCAGAACCAGCGCGACGGATCGCCGCCCGACACGCCGGATGGCCAGCCGCCGACGGCGGATACGCCGACGCCGGCCGGCGACGGGCGCGTTCCGCCGCCACCCGCGCCCGTGCCGGGCCGGCACGGGAGTCCGGACTACACGCGTATGACCGACGACGAGCTGGAAGCGGCGGCGCAGGAGGCCGCGACACGCGCGCAGCGCGCCCGCGAGGGCGTGACCTACGCCGAGAAGCGCCGCAACGAGGCGGCGGATGTCCGCGCCGGACGCAATCGGCAGGCGGTCGGGAACGTCATCGGCGACGTGGCCGAAGACGTGGTGGTCGATCGCTTGAAGGGGCTCGGCGCCAGCGCGCTTTCGGGGTCGAGACTTGGCGCGCGCGTCGGGATGGTCGCGGGTCCGAAGGGGGCGGCGGTCGGCGCGCTCGGCGGCGCCGCGATCTCGACCGCCTATGCGCTCGGCAAGGAAGGTATCCAGTTCGCCATCAACAACACCAGGCTGCGCAACGCGACGGAGGTGTTGGAGCGCAATCGCCGCGACGGCGCCACCGCCGACGAAGAGCTGGCGCGCATCCGCGAAGCGCAAGCGGCCCGGCGGCCGCAAGACGCCACCGCCCAAGACGAGATCGCCGCAACACCGGCGCCCGAACCAGCGGAACGAGCGCCGGCGCCCGAGCAGTCCCCCGCGTGGCCCGGCTGGCGGCGCGATACGCAAGAGCCGATGTCCATGCGGCGCGTTCGGGAGCCCGGACTCCCGGATCGCGACTACTCCAAAATGAGCGACCAGGAACTCGACGCGGCGGAGAAGGAAATCGACGAAGAGGTCAGTCTCATCAAGGAGAAGAGGGCGTTCGTCGAGCAGAAACAGGACACTGACACCCGTATTCACGAAACGCGCTCCCATGAAGTGGGCAAGAACATCGCCAACAAGGCGCTCGACAGCATCGGCCGGGAAACCTTCGGCCAGATCGTTCGCGGCGTGGCGCCGAGAGGGATCCGGGGCGGCATCCGCAATCCGGGGGGAGAAGGCGTGGTGGTCCAAAGCGCCAAAGAAGCGGCCCAGTATGCGAATCGAGAAAGCAGCCTGGAAAACATGGAAGAAGCGTTGACGGATCTAAATGAACAGGAAGCCGAACAGCAAGCCCGGCTTCAGCGCCTCCAAGCGGAGCGGGCCGCACGCCAACAACGCTGAGGCGGCGACGATGGACGATCGCGAGTCGACGAATGCGTCGACCCGCGATCGTCAACGCGCAGTGTGGCGTTCAGGGCGCGGCTGGCACTGCGTCGCGACCCTCCGGTTCAAGCGCTCCACTTGCTCGGTACTATCTCGAGGGACGAAGTCAAATCGGGCTAGTAACGTGTCCAGCAGTTCGCCCTCTGCGCCTGTCCGCGAGTTGAGCCACATAACGTAAGCGACGACACTCCATTGACGGCTGCTCTGCAATTCGCCGTTCAGCATACGTTGCGCGTACTCACGTATCGACTCCGGGTGGCCGCAGGACGCAGCGAGCGACACAAACCTTTCGCCATTTGAAACGCGATACTTCCCGGTGCGCCACGCTCGATCTTCTTGAAACAGGGCGGCTGGGTAGTCGATCGTGCCCATCCGACCGGTGATCCGGAAAATCTGTTTCGACTCTTCTTCGGGCAGAAGCGGCGGACGGCCGAGCAGGTGATCGAGACGCCGCTGCAGAATGTCCCAGTCGCGCGACCGGTCGAGCGTTTCGATCTCGTTCATCGCGTCGAACACGATCGGAAGGCGCCAGGTCAGCAAGAGCGCGATCTGAGTCTCCAGCAGAAACCGCATCGTCTCGGCCGCGAGCGGCAGCTGCTGTTCCGCCCGCCCGGAATCGCCCACCGCGCGCAAGGCCATCACGTACTCGACCATCAGATAGCGCCCCGCGCCCTTGGCGATCGCAGCCTCGATCAGCGCGCGGCCGCGATCCTGGTCTTGCGGATGGCAAGCGCCCTGGAGGCGCGAGAAACCTTCGAACGCTTCCCACGAGCCCGCGAACCCCGCCGCCGCCCGGCGTTGCGCGCGCGACTGCCAGCCTCGGCAGGCCGACGCCGACAGCGGCGCGGATTCGGTCACGTAAACCGGCCCGTCGGGCCAGTCGATCGGACGCGCGTCGTAGGCGACCGCCGCCGCGCCCAGCGCCGCCAATCCCAACAACGCGTCCCACGCTCGGTTCATGGTCTCGATAATCCCGCAACCCTTTACGCTCGTCAACGCCGCGCGGCCCCCGCGTCGCGGGCGAAACCGGGCATGCGGAAGATTTCGCGGTCGGCCGCCCGGGGCGAAAAATCCGAATCAATTGAGTCGCTTGACTCGCATGCCTTAACGAAGTGTTGACCGCGCGACTCGGGACGTGATTCGCTCCGAGTCGCGATGGTTCTGGTCGACTTCCTCAAGCGCAGCCTGCAAGCCGCAATCGGCCCGGTTT
>JAMNXK010000049.1 GCA_023653245.1 Tagaea sp. | reverse complement strand
TCGCCCGTCTGGTCGAGCGCGAAATCCTTGCCGAGGCTCGCGTCGAACGCGGCCTTGGCGTCGGCGTTCGCGGTCTCGCCGTAGATTTTGCCCGACGGCGCTTCGGGATAAGCGGACCAATAGCCGCGCGACTCCAAGGCGGCGAGCGCCGCGTCGAGCGTGGCTTTGTGCTTGTCGAAAAACGAGGCGGCGTCCATGAGGGTTTCTCCGGTTTTGCGGGTCTGTGTTTTTGTGGCTGCTCAGGAAGAATGCAGACGCCAAGTTAGAGCAAGTCGAAAGTCAAACTTGATACATATTTAAAACAAATATTTTTGGTTTTTTTCACGCCCAATAAATTTGCACGTGCCGCCTCGCCAAGATCGCCCCAATGTGGGAGTCTAACTTGCCGCAACAGATAGCCATTGTAGCGCCGTGCATTTCCAGAAAGCCGAGCCGAAAACACGCTTGCAAACGCATCCAGCACACCCGCGTTCAGGTATGCGTACAGGGCCTGGACTGGCCAAACACTTGACTCGATCGAGTACATCGAATTGTCTGGGACATGCCCCCCTCGATCCACCCCCAAACGGGCATGCTTCGCGATACCGGCGCAAAGAATCTTCGTCGGCTTGAAGCGCGCTGGATCGATCCGATCGATCGTTCGATACCACTCGCGCTCGTCCAGCACGCAGGCGCGATCCAGAAGCCTTGCCTTGTTCGCCAACAAGTACCGCCTCGCCTTGGGATAGCGCCAAAGGTCGATCAGTTCGCCGTTCTTCCATGGATTGATCAAGAGACCCGTACGTCGAATCTCGCCATTCGCATGGATGCCCGCTCCTCTCACCAGAGGCAGGAGCACCTCCCGCTCAAGATCGACGGTGCCTTCGGCCACATGGAAGACATCGATCGCACCCGTCGCCACACCGCAGCGAATTCTGCAACCGACATCTTCAATCAATGGCAGAGACTGCGCGCGAGCCACAAACGCCTCCTCAACAGACAGGCTGCGCCGCGCGCTCCGGCCACCTTCCGGCCGCGCAGACTCGGAAGTCGCCCACGACCGAAGTGACTCCAGGGAGTCGATCGGTCGTGCCGTGCTGAAGCTCGCGGGACCGTTCCCGTCCTTCCGAAACCACGAGATCGCCGCATACGCGTTTACATCAGTCGCATACACGGCCATCGCGCCGATCTCGACATGTGCCACCAACGACGCAAGGTTCGGCAAAGCCGCGCGCGCGCCTTCTGCATATTTCGCGGTCCGCCAACGGTCGGTCGTCAAATAGACGAGACTGCCTTGCTCTCTGAGCCGATCCAACCCTCGCCAGAGAAAAGCAAGCGCAAGATCACCACGGGCGAACTCCGAAGGAATCGCGCGCTCGTATAATCGGCGCAAAGTTCTCGGCACGTTGCTCCAACGCACATAGGGCGGATTTCCAACGACAACGTCGAACTTCTCAACGGGGCCATCCGTCAGGAAATCGACCGACCGCACCCAGTCGCGGGCAATTTGGGCCGCACTCTTGGAGGGAAGTCCGTACGCAACCAAGACTTCACGCAACCGACGTCGCGCCACGCAGGCGGCTGTAGCCGATATCTCGTAGCCTCGGAGGCGCCCCAGGAGATCGAAAGTGGAAATGGCGCGATCTTTGCGCTGAAGAGTCGCGAGAAGGCGCTTGGCCGCTTGAACAAGGATTGCGCCTTCGCCGCAACTGGGTTCAAGCAACGTCATCTTACGGCATGCGGACGACTTGAAGCCGGCGATATCGAGAATCAGATCGGCAATGTCGGGGCGCGTGTAGATCGCGCATGCCTCGTGGAGACGATCGACGACACGCCTCATAGCGAAATCGACGCCTCGACAACAAGTTTGCAATTTTGAATTTGATAGTTCTTCGCCATAGTCCCTGTTGCATCCGGCCCGTCGCTGTGAGACCGTTGGGCGCAGCGCGCCGTAGCCACCGGAAAATCATTATGAATCAATCCGATGACGATGACAACAGCGACCGGAACCGGTTCCGGGTCGATACCAAGATATTCAGGGAACTGGGCGAGCTGTTGGTCGGACGGGACTCCACAGCTCTGGCCGAACTGATCAAGAACGCCTACGACGCCGACGCGACGGTTTGTAAAGTCCGAGGCACAGATTTGGAGGATCCGAAGAAGGCGCGCATTACCATCGAAGACGACGGAATTGGGATGGGGGAGACCGAGTTCCGCAACGGTTTTCTCACCATCGGCTCGCGGAGCAAGACGACGGGCGACCGACGGTCGCCGCGATTCGGCCGGCGCTATACCGGCGAAAAGGGGATCGGCCGGCTGGCGATCCACAAGCTCGGCGAACGCATCCGGATCGAGTCTCGGCGTTGGGACGAGAGACCAACGCCCTCCGACCGGCCTGGAAGCGCTTCGAAGGGGATCATCGCGAAGCTCGATTGGCGGAAAATAGAGGCGGTCGAAACCGTCGACGAGGTCAAGGACGGTTTAAGCGTCAAGCCCATCCGCTCGCTCCCAAAGGATCAATTCTGTGGAACCAACATCCGGATCGAGGGCCTGCGCAAAGGTTGGACGCCGGGACTGATACGAGACTTCTTGAATCAAGCCTTGTCGTTAACCCCATCCGAGACTCTGACGGCACCTTTGCCGGAAGTATTTGGAGAGGCTTTGCTGCTGGATAAGGTCGCCGTCCGGGATGGACCAAGGAGCGCTCCGGATTTCGCGGTACAGCTTTTGGGCGGGTTCGAACCCCAAGATCAGTTGGAACTTGCTCGGCCTGAATCCGCTGGCGTCGCGCTCGAAATCGACTGCGACCCCAAGAATGGGAAGATCGCTTTTGGTCTCGCGCTTTCCAAGGAATTCTTGAAGCAATCCAAACCGGCAAAAAGTGTCCTACGTGTCGAAGCGAAGAAGGTTCTGGCCGCGATCAACAAGAAGACCGGCGAGGCGTTCCACGAGCATTGCCTGTCGCGGTTCAAAGCCCGAGTCTTTGAGCGGCAGAATGTCGGGTGGCCCAGTCATGCCCAAGGGATACGGGTCTATATGGAGGGGTTCCGGGTGATGCCCTACGGGGACTCGGACGACGACTGGCTGGGCCGGAAAGAAGCGTATTTGAAGCGCGGCGCGGGAAACAAATTCGACTATGTCGATACTTTGGACATTCTCGGCGGGAAGGCTGGCGAGACCGCCGTCATCCGTCCTGCCCCCACGCTCATGGGCGGCATCTTCCTCACGAGCGCGGGCGCGCCGAATTTGAGAATGCTCGTCAACCGCGAGGGGTTTTTGCCGAACGACTCGTTTTTTCTCCTTAAGGAAATCGTCGTCCTCGGCTTGGATCTTGCGACCCGGTTCCGCTACGCGCATACGAAGTCGCCAAACCGCGCGCGCGACGAGTCCAGCGAACAGCTATCGAGCATCGCCAAACAGCAATCCTCGAAATCTGCCGCAAACGCGCCACCGCCCAGCGCGATCCTGCTTAAGCGCCACATCGATGCGGTAACGGAGACCGCCAAGAAAATCCGCTCCGACCTCGGTAAGAACCAAGTGTCCGAGGCACTCGATAGCGTTCGGCAGGCGAGTGCGGCGCTCGAAGCCGCGTCGAGCCTCGTTCAGGAATCCGTGGACGAGCAGATTATGATACGGATTCTTGCCTCCCTCGGCACGCAATTCGCGGTCTTCAATCACGAAGCCCGGAACCTGTTGAGCGAAACCGAAGCGGTTAAGTCGGGAGTAGACAAAGCGCGGGAAGCGGCCGACGAAAAGACGACAAAGCGGCTCGGATTGGTCCCACTCGCTAAGCGCGCGGATGCGCTACTCCGAAACGTTGAAATCCAGGTGCAATATCTGTCCAACATCGTCGGCGCGGCCGGCAAGCGGCGGCGCTCGCGTCAGAATGTCCAGGACCGCTTCGACTCAGCGTTCAAGGTCGTGCAGCTGGCATCCGAGCGCAAAGACATCGACGTCAAGAAAAAGATCGATGCCCCCATCGAATCGCCGCCGATGTTCCCCGCCGAACTCACGATGGTGTTCGTGAATCTTCTCACCAACGCCGTTCGTGCGGCGCGAGAGGATGGCCACATCCTTCTACACGTGGGAAAGGACGCCATCGGAGGGTTCGTCAGGCTTGAAAACGACGGCGTCGCCGTCGATATGGCCGATTCGGAACGGTGGTTTCGCCCGTTCGAATCGTCGACCGAAACTCCCGATTTGCAGCTCGGCCTCGGAATGGGATTGGGATTGACGATTACCCGTAGCATTCTCGACGAATATGGTGCAAAGATTTCATTTGTGAAACCCGCCAAGGGCTACGCGACCGCCATCGAGATTCGATTCAAATGAACGCCATAAAGAAACCTCCGGCAAGAAAGCCGCCCTCCATAAAGATCGTCTATATCGACGACTCTCTCGGCGCGGCCGAACACGCGTTGAAGAAGGCGTTTCCAGACATCCAAGTTCTTGACTCATCCAAGAGTGATTTGATCGATGCGTTCGAACACTGCGTCGAATCTTGCGACGTCTTCGTCTGCGATATCGACCTAAAGAAGGGCGTTTTCGGCCAATCGACGGCTGTTTCGCCCAAGGATGGCCCCGGATTGATCGGCGTAATTCGTTCGCAGCGGAAACAGGCGGCCGGGCTGCCGAGGCCCGTCTTCGCGATCCTGTCCGGCGAGATCAAGCATAGGGACTATTTCAAGGGACTTTCGGATCGCCTGCCGGTACTCGCGGCGAAGCTCGGCGTTACCTTGGTCGGCGAAAAGGGTGGCGAAGACCAAAAAGCATTTATCAAGGGGCTCGCTGCGTTGAACGCCGCCGTCGCTGTCCTGAAGCGCGATTTTGTGGGCAATAGTTCGGACGGTCTTGTCAAAATCGAGAAGGCGCTCGGCCTCGGCAAGAACGACGGATTTCTCGAAGCGGCGAGGCGCGATATTCGCGCTTTCGATCCCCCGATTGAAGACGTCCAAGACCGGCGCGACTACGTGGCTCTCTTGGATTGGATGGCCCATCGAATCCTTCCCTATCCGAGTTTCCTGATCGACCGATTCGAGTTGGCGATGATCTTGGGCGTCTTGCCGAAGGAGCTGGACAGATTCCTGAAGAGGCACGCTGGGTTTCTTGACAAGGCGCGCTATCGCGGCGTTCTGCACGAATTGGATGGGCCGCGCTGGTGGCGCGCGGGCGCGCTCGACGCGGTTTGGCAAGGGACGAAAGGAAGACCATCGGATCCTGAAGCCGTGGAAATCTATCGCCGTAAGCTATTCGACCGGACAGCGCTCAAATCGCTCGATGCGGGACACCCCGTGCTTCTCTACGACGCCGACGGCGTCACCACAGGGATCGTCGCCGACGCCGGAGAGTGCGTGCGCTTCAGGCCCGAAGGATGGCCAGATCCCAGTCGGCCCGCATGGATTCGCGCCGACGACGTTGGCAATGACACCGATCTGCGCGGGCGCGTTCTCCCCGAGGATTTGGACCGCCTAGCCGAGGGCGCGTGACGTGGGCGGCAAAAAGAACGAGAAAACGGGCCAGAATTCCGTTACTGTCTCCCGCAGCAATTTAGTCGCCGAAATGCGTGCGTTCAGTACGATCGCCACTTCCTTTGTGGACGCCCCATTTGAAGCACAGCTGAATCAAACGGCAAGCCAGCTCGAGATGGCCTTCGAACGGGCAAGTAAAGCCCAGTCGAAGACCTTCGAGTGGAGGGTCGGTGCCCCCGAATCGCTTCTGTACACGATTTGGAACGCTGGCTCACATACGAAAGGAAAGTCCAAGTTCGAGCTTCGCGCGGGGTTCTGCTGGTGGATGAAGCTCAAGTCCACCGGTCCAGGCTTGGCGGAGCTTGTGGCCGCTTCTCTCGATTTGTCCTTAGGGGCAAAGGACAAAGATGAGGACGAAGGCGTTCAGAAGCTCTGGGAGTTTGGGTTCGACGTTCAGGCGCCGCACGGGCCGGGCGCGCTTTTCCATTTTCAACAGAAGAATCCGAAAAATCATAAGGACGTCGATGTTCCACGATTTCCGATCCTTTGGTCGATGCCGACCGATTGCTTGGACATCGTATTCGCTGAGCTTTTCGGCGACCATTGGCGACGCATGCAAAACGACAAACGCGACGCATCGAATACACTGAGGGCGAAGCAACTCGCCAGATTCCGCCAGACCGCGATTGCTTTCGAAGCCGACATCCGCGCCGCCAAAGACATCTCCGCCGTGACCTTCATGACCGCATGGCGCCCGGCGCTGGATTTCTCCTGAGCCGCGCCCTACAAGACTGACGTGCTTGTCAGTCTCTTTTCCGGAATCGGCGGCTTTGAACGTGGCCTCGGTGAGGCCGGATTCGAAACGGCCGCTTTTTGCGACATCGACCCTGCGGCCCGTGCCGTGCTTGGCGCACGCTTTCCGGAAACTCCGATCTGGGAAGACATAACGGCCGTTCGCCGGTTGCCGCCGGAAACGCGCCTGCTGACCGCGGGATTCCCCTGCCAGAATCTGAGTATGGCCGGCAACAAGGCCGGCATTCGCGGCAGTCAGTCGGCGCTGATCGATGACGTCTTCCGCCTGCTGAAGCGCAAGCGTGTGCCGACGATCCTCGTCGAGAACGTCTATTTCATGCTGCATCTCGACAAGGGCCGTGCGATGGAACACATCGTCGGCGGTTTCGAAGCATTGGGGTACAACTGGGCGTACAGGGTAGTCGATACCTATTGGTTCGGAATTCCGCAACGACGTAGAAGAGTGTTCTTCGTCGCCTCGACGGAGATCGATCCGCGCCGCGTGCTGTTCGCCGACGACGCCGGACAACTCGATCATCACAAACCGCAAGAGTCGCTTCCGACCGGATTCTATTGGACGGAAGGGTCGAGCGGCATCGGGTTGACCCGGGACGCCATTCCGCCTCTCAAGGCTGGGTCCGGCCTCGGTATTCCGTCGACGCCCGCACTCCTTCTGACCGACGGTCGAATCGTCGTTCCGTCGATCGCAGCCGCGGAACGGCTCCAAGGTTTCCCACAAGGCTGGACGCGCGCCGCGAACGCCGAGTTCGCGCGCCGTCGCCTTGCTTTGATCGGTAACGCAGTGTCGGTGCCGGTGGCGAAATGGCTGGGGAAGCGATTGATGCAACCTGGTGACTTCGCAGAGCTGGGTTTTGCAAAGTTGGCCCCTGGATCACCGTGGCCATCCGCCGCATGGGGCGTCGGAACGGCTCGTTATCGCGCTACTTCTTCCACCCGACCGATCAGCCATAAGAGCATTTCCATCCAGGACTATGCCCCGGAGAATTGGCCAGAGTTGTCGCTCCGTGCCGCTTCTGGCTTCTTGAGCCGCGCAGAAGCGAGCTCGCTACGAATTCCGAGATGGTTCCTTAACCGTGTTCGCGCCTACGTCAGAAAGACTGCAAAGCTTTCCACCGGCCCCAAGCCCATTCGCTGACCGCTCGGTCGAAGAATGGGGTTGCCAGTTCCCGGGGGGCTTGGCACTCTGCCCCGAACGAGGAAACCCCATGGCGCCGACGACGATCCGGATGGAACTCAGCGACGACGTCGCGTGCGTCACGCTGAACCGGCCGGACAAACTCAACGCCTTCGTGCCCGAGATGCACGCCGAGCTGCGCGCCGCCTTGGCCGAGGCGGCGAAGCGCGCGCGCGCGGTGTTCCTGACCGGCGAGGGGCGCGGCTTTTGCGCGGGCCAAGATCTCGGCCAGCGCAAAGACGGCCCGCCGCCCGATTTGGGCGAGACGCTGCATACGCTCTACAACCCGCTGATCCGCGATATCCGCGCTTTGCCGCTGCCGGTCGTCTGCGCGGTGAACGGCGTCGCCGCCGGGGCGGGCATGTCGTTGGCGCTGGCTTGCGACATCGTCATCGCCGCGCGCTCGGCCACGTTCCTGCAAGCTTTCGTGAAGATCGGGCTGGCGCCGGATAGCGGCTCGACCTGGTTCCTGCCCAAGCTCGCGGGCGAGGCGCGCGCGCGGGGCTTGGCGATGCTCGGCGGCAAGATCACGGCCCAGCAAGCGCTCGACTGGGGCCTGATCTGGGCCGTGGTCGACGACGACAAGGTCAAGGACGAAGGCCTGGCCCTCGCCAAGCATCTCGCCACGCAGCCGACCCAGGCGCTGGCCGCGATCAAGCGCGCGATCGGCATGGCCGGCACGAACTCGCTCGACGCGCAGCTCGATCTCGAGCGCGACACGCAACGCGCGCTCGGCACCTCGTCCGATTATCGCGAAGGCGTGGCTGCGTTCTTCGCCAAGCGCGCGCCGAAATTCGAGGGACGATAAATGGCCGCTTTGGCGCGCGATCGGGTGGTGGGCATTGTCGGCGCGGGCACGATGGGCATCGGGATCGCCCAGGTCGCCGCATCCGCCGGCCATCGCGTGAAACTCATCGACGCGCGGCACGGCGCCGTCGATACCGCGATCGCGGGGCTGGGCAAGTCGCTCGACGGCCTGGTCGCCAAGGGCAAACTGGCCCAGGACAAAGCCGACGGCATCCTCGCGCGCCTCGAGCCCGCCGATACGTACGTCGATTTCGAAGTTTGCGACCTGATCGTCGAGGCGATCGTCGAGGATATGGGCGTCAAACGCGCGCTGCTCGCCGAACTCGAAGCGGTCGTCGGCGACACGTGCATCCTGGGGACCAACACCTCCTCGCTGTCGATTTCGGCGATGGCCAAGGAGATGCGCGTGCCCGGCCGCCTGGTCGGCATCCATTTCTTCAACCCCGCCCCGGTGATGCAGCTGGTCGAGATCGTTTCGGGCCTCGGCACCGATCCGGAAGCCGCGCATACGGCCTTCGACACGATGGCCGCCTGGGGCAAGGCGCCGGTGCACGCCACCTCGACGCCCGGTTTCGTGGTCAATCGCTGCGCGCGCCCGTTCTACGCCGAGGCGTTGCGGCTGATCGTCGAGCGTGCGGCCGATCCCGCGACGATCGACGCGGTCATGCGCGAATGCGGCGGCTTCCGCATGGGGCCGTGCGAGCTCATGGACCTGATCGGCCACGACGTGAATTTCGCCGTGACCAACGCGGTCTACGACGCGTACTTCAAGGACCCGCGCTACGCGCCCTCGGCGCTGCAGGCCGAGATGGTGGCGGCCGGGCGGCTGGGCCGCAAAACGGGCCGCGGGTTCTTCGACTACGCCAAGGGTGCGGCGAAGCCCGAACCCGCCACCGAGCCTCCGAGCACCTTGCCCAAGCAGATCGTGTTCGAGGGCGAAGGCGAGATGTTCGACGCGCTGGCCGAGCGCGCCAAGGCGGGCGGCGTGCCGGTCCATCGCCGGCCGGCGGGCGGGCGCGGGACCGCGATCTTGCTCGACGGCATCGCGCTGCGCGCCACCGACGGGCGCACCGCGACCGCGCGCGCCCACGACACGAACGAGCGCGAACTCGTGCTGCACGACCTGGCGCTGGACTTCGCCACCGCCGCGCGCATGGCGATCGCCGTCGCCGACCAAGCGCGCGGAGAAGCCGCCAGCCTGGCCACCGCCTTCTTCCAGGCTTGCGGCATGAAGGTTTCGCTGATCGACGACGCGCCCGGGCTGATCGTCGCGCGCACGCTGGCCATGCTGGTCAACGAAGCGCTCGAAGCCGTGCAGCAAGGCGTGGTTTCGGCCGAGGGCGTGGACGTCGCCATGACCAAGGGCGTCAACTACCCGAAGGGCCCGTTCGCGTGGGGCCGCGCCGCGGGCCTGCCCGCGATCCTGGCGATTCTCGACAATCTGGCGCGGCACTACGGCGAGGATCGCTATCGCGCCGCCTTGCGCCTGCGCCGTCTGGTCGCGAGGGAAACGTGAGCCCCGACAAGGACGAAGTCGCGCGGCGTTCGGCCGAAGCGATGTGGGCGACCGACAAAGCGTCGCGCCACATGGGCATGGAAATCGTCGAGGTGGGGCCGGGCCGCGCGGTCTTGCGCATGACGGTGC
>JAMNXK010000553.1 GCA_023653245.1 Tagaea sp. | reverse complement strand
GGGCCCCGCTCTATCTCGGGCTGGTGCTGTTCGCGTCGTTCATGTGGGCCGTCGCCAATTTCCAATTCAAGGCGCTCGCCCATGTCGACGGCTTCGCGCTCAACGCCTATTCGGCTTTGTGGAGCGTGCCCTTCCAGCTCGCCTTCTCGTTTGCATTGGAGAGCGGCCATCTCGACGCGCTTGCCGCCGCGAGCCCGACGGCCTTCGCCGCGATCGCTTTCCAATCGATCGTCATCACGATCGTCACCTATTGGATCTGGTATCGGCTGATCCGCCGCCATCCGGTGAACGTGATCATGCCCTTCACGCTGCTCGTGCCCGTGTTCGGCGTGGCGTTCGGGGCGGTCATCATGGGCGATCCGCTGGGCTGGCGCACGCTCGCGGGCGGCTTGGCGACGGTCGCGGGAGTCGCCATCATCGTGCTGCGCCGCCCGGCCGACGTGGGCGGCGATTCCACGAGCAAAATGTCGTGAACATCCTCGACACCCCCTCGCCCAATTTCGACGTGCGGCCGGATGGCGTGCGGCCCGAACTGCTCGTGCTGCACTACACCGACACGGTGGACGTCGCCGAGACGCTGTCCTATCTGCTCGATCCCGCGCGCCAGGTGAGCGCGCATTATCTGGTCGACGAGGACGGTGCCGTCCATCGCCTGGTGCCCGAGGACAAGCGCGCCTGGCACGCCGGCGTTTCGTGCTGGCGGGGTTTGCGCGACGTCAACGCGCGCTCGATCGGGATCGAGATTCAGAACCCCGGCCATCGCTGCGGCTATCGCGAATTCCCGGCCACCCAGATCGACGCGGTCCTCGCCCTCGGCCTTGAGATCGTCGCGCGCCGTGGCATCGCGCCGCGCGACGTGCTCGCGCATTCGGACGTCGCGCCCGCGCGCAAGAGAGACCCGGGCGAGCTGTTCCCCTGGGAGAGCCTCGCCCAAGCCGGCCTCGGGCTCTATCCGAGCCACGTGGCAAAGCGGCACCGCTCGACGCGCAGCTTTGGCGTCGGCGACATGGACGACGCGGTCTCGGACGCGCAAGCCTTGCTCGCGCGCTATGGCTACGATTGCGCGGTGACCGGCACGCTCGACGAGGCGACGCACGCCGTGCTGATCGCCTTCCAGCGCCGCTTCCGCGCCTGGAATTTCGACGGATGCCTCGACGGCGAAACCCATGCGCGGCTGCGCGCGCTGGTGGAGATGGCCGCACCACAATAAAACCGTCGTCCTCGGGCTTGACCCGGGGATCTCGCCCACGAAACGTCGCGCCAACGGCGCGGCCCATTTTCTTCGAGATTCCCGTGTCTCGCTTCGCTCGAACGAGAATGACGAAGAAAACCGAACGTCCTTGCGCAATTGGCACTCGCATTGCTTCGCTCGGCCCCATGCGCCTGTCCGAAATCCCCGCTTTGCGACAATTCTGGTACCCGCTGATCCGCGAGAGCGATCTCGACGCGGGGCCCGTCGCCCAGCGCCTGCTCGGTATCGATCTGGTCCTGTGGAAGGACGAAACCGGCGCGCCGGCGGCCGCGCTCGACCGCTGCCCGCATCGCACGGCCAAGCTCTCCAAGGGCTTCGTCGAGAACGGCGCGCTGGTCTGCGGCTATCACGGCTGGGCGTTCGGGCGCGACGGCAGATGCGTGCGCATTCCCCAGCGCGCCGAGCCTTCGGCCACCGGCAAAATGGGCGTGCGCGCGTTCCACGCCAAAGCCTATGCCGGGCATGTGTGGGTGGCGCTCGACGCCCCGCGCGCCGAGATCCCCGTCTTCGCCGAAGATGGCGATCCCGCTTGGCGGCGCATCCCCGAATTCGCCGAGAACTGGAGCTGCGGCGCGTTGCGCCTGATGGAGAACGAGTTCGACAACGCGCATATCGAGTTCGTCCACCCGGCGACGTTCGGCAAGACCCACGATCCCACCCCGGCCGAAAACGCGATCGAGGAGTTCGCCGACGGCTTCGTCGCCCGTGCCGTGGTGCGCGCGGTCACGCGCGACATCGGTGCCGGCTATACCGGCCTTGCGACCGGCGCCACGACGCGCACCACCACGCATCGCTGGTGGGTGCCTTTCTTGCGCAAGCTCGATCTGGAATTTCCCAACGGCCTGCGCCATCGCATCGTCACGGCGACCGTGCCGGTGGACGAGACGACGACGCGCCTCGTGCAATGGGTCTATCGCAACGACACGGAAGCCGACGTGCCCGCCGCCAAAGCCATCGCCTTCGACCGCGCGGTGACGCTTGAGGACAAAGCGCTGCTCGAAACCGTCGAGCCTTACGTTCCTTTGCGCGACTTCATGACCGCCGAGCGCCACATGCCCTCGGACCGGCCGGGCCTGATCATGCGCCGGATGCTGCTGGAATTGGCGGAGTAAAGGTAGACACATTTTATGTGTCATGCTACGCTGATCGCGGTCGGCGACAGGATGAGGCGTCCGGAATATGCCTTTCAAGAGCTTCGTGTATCCCGCCATTGTGAAGCGCGCGGGAAACAAACACGCGATCGTCTTTCCCGATCTGCCTGGGTGCGCCGGCACCGGCGGTACGGTCGAAGAATGCGCGAAGAACGCCGAGAAATCCTTGTTCTCGCATCTCGAAATCATGGTCCATGACGGCCGGTCGCCGCCAAACCCGAGCCGTCTCGACGACCTTTGCCGATCACGGCGTAGCGACGAACTTGGCTTCACGCTGGTTCGCGCCGAGATCGGCCCCAAGGTCGTTCGCATCAACATCAGTCTCGATGAAGCGATCCTCGCGCAAGCCGATCGCAGGGCGGCCGCGCAAGGCTACACGCGCTCGGGCTATATCGCGTCGTTGATCCGCAGTCATTCGGCACGCACCGCCAAACCCAAATCCCGCCGCCGCGCGTCTTGACGCGCCCGCCCGAGGGGCGCATATCCGCCCCGCCAGACGGCCGGACGGCCGCGCGGGCGCGCAAGCGTCCCCGAGGAAAGTCCGGGCTCCACGGAAGCAAGGGT
>JAMNXK010000048.1 GCA_023653245.1 Tagaea sp. | reverse complement strand
TGGCGCCTGCGCTCGGACACGTCCGAGCGTTTCGGCATGCGCGAGGACACCGCCGCCGGCGAGCGGGAAATCCCGACGCAAGGCGCCAGCGTCTGCGTCGTGGACGAGCTTCCCGGCCTCGCGCGCGCGCTCGAAAAGGCGCTGGCCGCCGAAGGGGCGGTGGTGGAACTCGCGAGCGACGGTCCCACGGCGCGCGCGCATGCCGAGTCCGAGAAGTGCGACGCGGTCCTGGTCAACACGCTGATGCGCAAGACCGACGGCTTGCGGCTGTGCGCCGAGCTGCGTTCGAGCGAGCGCGCGCGCCACGTGCCGCTGCTCGCCGTGCTCGACGACGGCGACGACAAGCGCCTGGCCAAGGCGCTCGATCTGGGCGTGACCGACTATCTGCTCACGCCCATCGAGCCCAACGAGCTGGTCGCACGCGTGCGCACCCAGATCCGCCGCAAGCGCTACATGGACGCGCTGCGCGCCAATTACGAGCGCAACATGGCGCTCGCGCTCACCGACGCGCTCACCGGCCTGCACAATCGGCGCTACATGGAAGCGCATCTCGCCGGTCTGGTGCGCCGCGCCGCGCAGTCGCGCCGGCCGCTGGCGCTGCTGATGGTCGATATCGACCGCTTCAAATCGGTCAACGACACGCTCGGCCATCTCGCCGGCGACGAGGTCTTGCGCGTCGTCGCCAACCGCCTGCAGCGCAATCTGCGGCCCTTCGACACGGTCGCGCGCTGGGGCGGCGAGGAGTTCCTGGTCGTGATGCCCGAGGCCGACCGAAAGGTCGGGCTCATGGTCGGCGAACGCTTGCGCGCCAAAGTCGCCGAAAGCCCCGTTCCCGTCGACGGCAAGCCCGAGGGGCTGTCGATCACGATCTCGGTGGGGGTGGCCGCCGCGGAAGAAGGGGTGGAGGATATGTCCGGCCTGATCCGCGCGGCGGACGAAGCGCTCTACCGCGCCAAAGAAGCGGGCCGCGACCGCGTCGCGGGCGACTGAAAAACGAAAAGCCGGGCCGGCCCGAAGGCCGAACCCGGCTGTGCCGGAACGCGCGCGACGGGGCGCGTTACTTGATCTTGCCTTCCTTGAAGACGACGTGCTTGCGCGCGATCGGATCGTACTTCTTGAGTTCGAGCTTCTCGGTCGTCTTGCGCGGATTCTTTTGGGTCACGTAGTAGTACCCGGTATCCGCCGTGCTGTTCAGTTTGATGAGCAATTGCTTGGACTTGGCCATGGTCGCGATCTCGAATGAACGGGGTGGCGCGAGGGGGGCTCCCCCGTGCGACAGGGCGCGGAACATACAAGGCCTTGGGGCATTGTCAAGCGCCCGGGGCGCGGGTCAGAACAGCCGGTAGGTGACTCCCAACCCGACGCGGAATTGGTTGGGCGATCCGCGCTGCTTGACCAAGGGCGCGTCGGCCGCGTCGCCGATCAGGCGCGCATAGCCCGCGTTGCCGACGAGCGACCAATTCTCCGCGAACCTTTGAACGACCGCGCCCGACACGCCGACATCCTTGAAGCCGGAGGACGGCGTATAGGCGGTCAGGCCCGACGCGCGCGCTTGGGCGGCCGTCACGCCGAAATAGCTGCGCATGTAGTCCGAATCGGCCCAGGTCGCGGCGGGCCCCACGACCAGCATCGTGCGCTCGGCCAACCGGGTCCGATAGCGCGCCGAGACTTCGATCGTCGCGCCGAGTTCGGAATGCGAGACGTTCTTGCGGCCGAGCAAGCCCAGTCCGAACGGACCGAATTCGTAGTTCGCGAAAGCGCCCACATCGGCGCCGCCTTTGACGTCGCCCAAGCCGCGCAGATCGGAATCGTCGTCCTCGTCGCGCGCGAAGCGCCAATTGACCAGCGCGCCGGCCCGGAACGTCCCTCTGCCGTTGGGATCGCGCAAGGTCAACAGATTGGCGCCGAGGCCGCGGCGCGTGTCGAGGAAAACGGTTTCACGCCATTCGACGTCCACCATCGGCAGCGCGCGGACCTTCATCCGATCCGACCCTTCGAAGGACGGCGCAAGCATGCCCATGCCTCCGATGCTGACGCGCCAATCGCCGCGCGGGGCGTCGGGGCGTTGCGGCGTTTGGGCGGCCGCGGGCGAGACGGCGAAGGCGAGAACGAAGAACGCGAACAACATGCGCACGTGGGGAAATCCTTTCACTGATCGAGCCGTCAATATGGGGGGCGCGGCGGGCGAAGTGAACCCCACCTTCGCAACGAATTGTGTCGGAACTATCGCGCTTGCGCGGCCAGCTGGACCGATTCCAGGGCGCGGGCGAAGAGCGAACGGTCGCGCAGCAAGGCTTCGGCGATCGCCAAATCGGAGTCGCGCGACGCGTTCTCGGGCGCGCAGATCGCGCGCAGGCGCTTGAGGCCGTCCATGTTCGAATGGTCTGCCGCGCGCCAGCGCGCCATCGTCTGGGGATCGGTGGTGCGGCCTTGGCGGACGGCCAGCAAGGCGGCGTCGATACTCGGCGAACCGCCCGAGGTGCACACGGCCGGCATCACGCCCAGATCGGCGAGCGGGTAGCCGGTGGGCGCATGGAAGCGCGCCCAGGTGACCACGAGCTCGCCTTCGTTGGGCATTCCCACGATCGACTGGACCGAGCCTTTGCCGAACGAGGTGGTGCCGACGACGATCGCGCGGCCGTTGTCCTGCAGGGCGGCGGCGACGATCTCCGACGCCGAGGCGGATTGGCCGTTGAGCAGTACGACCAGCGGAACGTCTTCGCCCGCGTCGCCGGGCTGGGCGGTCATCGCCTGCAGCGAAGCGCGGTGCCGGCCGCGCGTGGTCACGATCGTGCCGCGCGCCAAGAACAGATCCGACACGCCCACGGCCTGGTCGAGCAGCCCACCGAGATTGCCGCGCAGATCGATGACCGCGCCGCGCATCGAAGGGCCGATCTCGGACTTGGCGCGGCGCACCGCTTCGGCGAGGGTCTCGGTGGTTCGCTGATTGAAGCCCGTCACGCGGAAATGGGCGATGTCGCCTTCGCGCCGGTAGGTGACGGTTTGCGGGACGATGTGCGCGCGCAAGACCCGCGCTTCGACGCGCCGCTCGGTCGCGGGCCGGTGCGCGTCGATGCGCACTTCGCTGCCCACGGGGCCGCGCAAACGCGCCACGACGTCGCGCTCGGCCACGCCCGCGAGCGAACGGCCGTCGACCGCGAGCAACCGGTCGCCGGCGCGCAAGCCCGCGCGCGCCGCGGGCGAGTCGGGATTGACGCTTTCGATGCGCGGCTCGCCTTGCTCGAAGGCGAGGACCACGCCGATTCCGCCGAACCCGTCGCGCGCGGCGCGGCTGTTGCGCGCACGTTCGGGATCGTCGTAGCGCGTATAGGTATCGAGCGGCGCCAGCGCGGCGTCGAGGATGGCGCGGTAAAGGCGGTCGTTCGACGCCTCGCGCATGGGCTGCGAGAAGCCGCGCGCGTTGTCGATCGCCGCGGCGGTCAATTGCGCCCAGCGCTGCGTGTCGTCGCGGCGCGGCAGATCGTAGCTCGCGGTCGTCACGTTTCCGTCGAGCACGTCCAGGCGCGTATCGGTGCGGCGCACCGTCACGCGCGGATCGATCTTGTTGAGCGCCGCGAGACCCGTGCCGGCGAAAACGGGCATATCGACCGGCACGATATAGCGCCCGGCGAGTTCCTCGTAGGCGCGGCCGAAGAATTGCGTGGGCGTGGTCGACGCCGCGCGCGCGGCCGGGGTCGGCTCCGGGCGCGCGGTCTCGCGCGGCCCCGCGCACGCCGTCGCGAACAGCACCAGCGCCGCCGCCAACACGCCCAGCCGCGATAGCGGCCCACGCGAACGTTCGTGGCGGCGCGACGCTTTCATTTGGGCTGGCTCTGCGCCCACAACAGGCCAAGCGTGGCGCCCTTGATGGGGCGCAAGAACCCCAGCGCCATGACCACGATCAATGGCAGCCACAGGACCATATGCACCCAAGTCGGCGGCGCGTAAGCGCGCTCCAGGATCAGCATCAATGGAATGACGATGTGGCCGACCAGGAAAATCGTGAAATAAGGCGGCGCGTCGTCGGCGCGCAAATCGTCGAGTTGCGTTCCGCAAGACGCGCAAACCGGCGTCACCCGCAAATACCCGGCGAACGCCGACGCGTTGCCGCAGGCGGGGCACTTGCAGGCCGCACCTCGGCGCATAGCGAGCCCCCAGCTACGCTTGGGAGGGAGGTGGGTCTCGGAAGACACGATCAGCCTCGTTCGCAGTTGCAAGGATCATATACCGCAACGGCGCGCGGGCCACCTCTTCGGTCCCGGCATGGCAGAAAGGACGCGCTTGCGCGGCATTGCAGCAACACAAGCCTACCCATTTACCTCCGTCGGCGGGGGAATTTGCCTTTCGCGACGCGTTTCCCCCCGGAATCAAGCAATTCGAAGGTGAGCGAGCCGGTGAGGGCTTCGACCTCTCGCAAGCGCACCTCCACGGCCTCGCCGAGGCCGAAGACCCGGCCACGTCGGCCCGTCAGGGTATGGCGGCGTTCGTCGAATTGATAGAAATCGTTGGGGAGGGCGCGCACCGGGATCAGGCCGTCGGCGCCGATCTCGTCCAGCGTGACGAACAGGCCGAATTTCTGCACGCCGGAAATCCGGGCGTGGAACGTCGCCCCTTGGCGATCGGCGAGATAGGCGGCCATGTAGCGCGCCATCGCGTCGCGTTCGGCGGCGATGGCGCGCCGCTCGGTCGCGGAGATGTGCTCGCCCGCTTTGGCGAAGTCGGGCACGTGGCCCGAATTCAGGCCGCCCTCGCCGAAATCGCCCGCCTCGATCAGCGCGCGATGGACCAGCAGATCGGCGTAGCGCCGGATCGGCGAGGTGAAGTGCGCGTAGCGCGTCAGGGCGAGGCCGAAATGCCCCGCGTTGTTCGGCGCGTAGACGGCCAGCGACTGGCAGCGGAGCACCATCGTGTTGACCAGATGCCGCCACGGCTTGTCCGCGGCCCAGTCGAGGATGCGCCCGAAATCCTTGGGCCGCAGCGCGCTTCTGTCCAGGCGCATGCCCAGGCCGTCGAGCACGACGCGCAAGGACTCGATGCGCGTGTCCGCCGGCGGCGGATGCACGCGATACATGCACGGCAGGCGCTTCTTCTCCAGCGTCTCGGCCGCGCACACATTCGCCAGGATCATGAATTCTTCGATCAGCCGATGGCTATCGACGCGTTTGCGCGGTTTGATCGAGGCCACGCGGCCGGCCGCGTCGAGTTCGACTTTGCGCTCCTCCAGGTCGAGATCGAGCGCCCCGCGTTCGCCGCGCGCGCCGGCCAACAGGCGATAGGCGGCGTAAAGCGGCTCGACGATCAGCCCGAAGCGGTCGCCGGGCGCGCGCCCATCGGCGAGGTCTTGCACCTCTTCGTAGGTGAAACGCCGCGCCGAGCGGATCGTGGCGCGCGCGAAGCGATGGCCGAGTTTGCGGCCTTCGGCGTCGATGCGCATATGCACGGCGAGGACCGGCCGATCTTCGTCCGGGCGGAGCGAACACAGATCGTTGGACAGGCGCTCGGGCAACATCGGCACGACGCGGTCGGGGAAGTAACATGAGTTGCCGCGCGCATAGGCGTCGCGGTCGAGCGCGTCGCCCGGGCGCACATACCAAGCGACGTCGGCGATGGCGACGATCAGCTCGAACCCGCCCGGAGCGGCGGGGTCGGGGCGGGCGAAGACCGCGTCGTCGAAATCGCGCGCGTCCGCCCCGTCGATCGTCACCAGCGGCAGATCGCGCAGATCCTCGCGTTTGGCGTGCAAGGCGGGGGAGGCGCGCCGCGCTTGATCGAGGGCGGCGGGCGAAAAGACGGTGGGAATGTCTTGCGCGAAGATGGCGATCAGGCTCGCCGATTTCGGATCGCCCTCGGCGCCGATGCGTTCGACGACGCGAGCCCGCGGCAAGCCCAAACGGCGCGCGGGCAGCATTTCGGCCAGCACCAGATCGCCGGCCTTGGCGCCCTCGGGCGGTTCTTCGGCCAGGACGAATTCGGTGCGCACGCGCCGGTCGGTCGGCGTCAGGCGCCAGTCGCGCCCGGCGCGGTCCAGGCGCGCCACCAGACGCTCTTCGGCCTTGTCGGCGACGCGCAAGATGTCGGCGAGCCAGCCGTCGCCGTCGCGTTTGAGCCGGGCCAAGGCGCGCGCGCCGATCGGCGGCACGGGATGGCCTTCGGCCAAACGCACGCGTGCGAGCGGGGCGGGACCTTCGCCGGTCCATTCCAAGGGGCGGGCGCGCAAGATCGCTTCTTCGATGTCGGCCTCGACGATCTCGACCATCGTCGCACCGGCGGGCACGCCGTCGCCGCGCGGCAACGCGACTTTGCCGTCGTCCAGCGCCACGAGTTCGCCGTCGCGCAGCATGTCGCGCAGCAGATGCTTCAACGCGTCGCGCGCGGGGCCCTTCAGATGCAGGATCTTGCCGATGCGGCGCTTTTCGACCGGCTTGGGCGCACGACGCAGCAGGTCGAGCACCTTTTCTTTGGTTGGCCAAGACGTGTCGTCGGATGGGCGGGGCATGCGACTCCGATGCTATTCGGCTTCAGTCTACCGTACGCCGCATGGCGCTTGTGGTCGCACGACGGGAAATGTTACGGCTTTGCGACTTTTCGGGGGAGGGGTCAATGATCGCCATGCGTTCACTTGGGACGAAGATCACACTTGCGACGCTGGGGGTCGCGGCGTTCGGATCGGCGGCGATGATGGTGTGCGGCATTTTGGTGCTGCAATCGAGCATCGATGCCGAAATCGCCGGACGGCTCGACGCGTCGCGGCGGGCGGCGGCCGAAACGATCGAGAGCTTCAAAACCCGGCTCAAGGGCTATGCGACGATCGTGGCGCGCCGGGCGGATCTGTCCGCCGCCGTCGTCGCGGGCATCGACGCGAACGGCGTCGCGGCCATTCTCGCGGATTATCGCGCGCTCAACGCCCAGGACAAGATCGTCACCGTCTACGAAGTCACCGACGCGCGCGGCGTGGTCGCGGCGCGCGGCCACAATCCCGGCCAGCGCGGCGACGACAAGGCCCAAGTCCCGTCGGTCGCGGAGGCGCTGCGCGGCAACGAAGGCGTGTCGGTCGTGACCTCGCCGACGAGCGGGGAGACGTCTTTGAGCGCCATGGCGGCGTTGCGCCAAGGCGACCGGATCGTCGGCACGCTGGCGGTGGGCGCGCGGCTGCGCGCGGATACGGTGAAGGACCTCAAGGATCTCACCGGCGTGGAGATCGGCCTTTATGGCGGCAGGCGCGCCACGGCGAACAGCCTGGGCGCCGAGCCACTGGCCGAACTCGACGCGGACATCTACGCGCGGCTCGGGCGCGGCGAAACCCCGACGGCGGAACTGGTCGTGGGCGGCCGCCGCTTTTCCGTCGGGTACCTGCCGATCAAGCAGGCCGGCGGCGAAGTCGCCGGCGCCGTGGCGCTGCTGGTGGATCTGGCACCTTACGCCGCCAAGCGCCGGGACGCGATCTTGCTGATGGTCGGGATCGGGGCCGCACTGCTGGCGGCGGCGGCCGCCGCCATGCTGGCTTTCGGGCGGCGGATTTCGGCGTCGCTCGGGACGTTGACCGGCACGATGAAGACGCTGGCGGAGGGAGACCTGGCGGCCGAGGTGCCGGGCACGGCGCGCGCCGACGAGCTGGGCGCCATGGCCCAGGCGGTCCAGGTCTTCAAGGAAGGCATGATCCGAAACCGCGAGCTGGAGGCCGCGTCCGAAGCCGAGCGGGCCGGGCAGGAACGCCGCCGCGCGGCGATGGAAAAGCACACCGCCGACCTGAACGCCACGGTCTCGGGCGTGCTCAAGACGCTGTCCGGTGCGGCCCACGAGTTGAAGGAGTCCGCGCGCACCATGTCGGGCACGGCCGCGCGCACCCGCGACCAGGCGACCGACGTCAGCGACAACGCCGCGCGCAGCTCGGACAATCTGACGACCGTCGCCGCGGCGAGCGAGGAGATGCTGGCCTCGATCCAGGAGATCGGGCGCCAGGTGAGCGATTCCGCGCGCATCGCGTCCGACGCGGTCGCCGAAACCGCGCGCACCGACGCGTTCGTCAAGGGCTTGGTCGACGCCGCCGCCCAGATCGGCGACGTGGTCAAGCTCATCAACGACATCGCGTCGCAAACCAATTTGCTGGCGCTCAACGCCACCATCGAAGCCGCGCGCGCGGGCGAGGCGGGCAAGGGCTTCGCGGTCGTGGCGTCGGAAGTGAAGAGCCTCGCGGGCCAGACCTCGAAAGCGACCGAAGAAATCGCGGCGAAAATCGAGGCCGTGCAAGCGGCGACCGGCAACGCGTCGTCGTCGATCGCCAAGGTCTCGACGATCATCGCCAAGATCAACGAAATCTCCTCGGCGATTTCGGCGGCGGTCGAGGAGCAGTCGGCGGCCACGCAGGAGATCGTGCGCAACGTCCAGAACGCCAGTCAGTCGACGGGGGCCGTCACGCGCTCGATCGCCGAAGTGTCGAGTGCCGCGGGCGAAACCGGTACGGCCGCCGATCGCGTTCTCGGCGCGTCGGACGGCCTGTCCGAACAGGCCGCCAGCCTGCGCTCGGAGGTCGAGAGCTTTCTCGGGAAGATGCGCAAAGCCGGCGAGTAGCGGCGGCGGCGTCGCCGCTCAGCCTTCCTCGGCGGGCGCCGGCGCCTTCTTCTTGGCTTTCTTGGCCTTGGGCTCGGCCTTGGGTTTGGCGGCCTTGGGGGCGGCTTTCTTCGCCGCACCGCGCTTGGGTTTGCCGCCGCCGGCGATCTCGCGCGCGCGGCGCTCGGCGAGCAGGGCGATGGCTTCGTCGAGCGTGACCGAGTCCGGCGAGCCGTCCTTGGGCAGGTTCGCGTAGGTCGAGCCGTGCTTCACATAGGGACCGTAGCGGCCCGCGGCCGCCGTGATCGGCTGGCCGTCATCCGGATGGTTGCCGACCACACGGCCCACCGGGCCCGCCGCGCGCCCGAAACGCCGACCGGTCGAGGGCTGGGCCAGAATATCGACGGCACGGTTCAGGCCGATCTCCAGCGCGTCTTGCGTGGTCGGGATCGATTTGTATTTGTCGCCGTGCTTGAGGTAGGGCCCGAAGCGCCCGAGCCCCGCGAGGATCGGCAGGCCATCGGTCGGATGGTCGCCGACGGGGCGGGGCAGGGTCAGCAGCTTCAACGCCATATCCAGGGCCAGATCGGCGAGCGGAATGTCCTTCGGAATAGAGACGCGTTTGGGCTTGTCCTTCGCCCCGCCGGTGCCGAGCTGCAGATAGGGGCCGTAAGGCCCGTTCTTGAGATGCACTTCCTCGCCCGTGGCCGGATCGACGCCGAGCACCTTGTTGGCGACGCCGCCCGCGGCCGTGCCATCGCCGTCGCCGTTATCGACGCTGAGCGGCCGGGTGAAGCTGCATTCGGGATAGCGCGAGCAGCCGATGAAGGCGCCGCGCTTGCCCAAGCGCAGACCCAAGCGCCCGTCGTTGCAGGCGGGGCAGGAACGCGGATCGGCGCCGCCCGGCTTGTCGGGGAAGAAATGCGGTCCGAGGGCCGCGTCGAGCGCGTCGATCACGTCGCGGATCTTGAGATCCTTGGTGTCGTCGAGCGACTTCGAGAACGCGGCCCAGAAATCGGCGAGAACTTTGCGCCACTCCGCGCGCCCGCCGGAAATCTCGTCGAGCAGATCTTCGAGCTTGGCGGTGAAATCGTACTCGACGTAGCGGCGGAAATAATGCTCGAGGAAGGTCGTGACCACGCGGCCGCGATCCTCGGGAATGAAGCGGCGCTTGTCCAGGCGCACATAGCCGCGCGCTTGCAGCGTCTCGATGATCGAGGCGTAGGTCGAGGGCCGGCCGATGCCCAGCTCTTCCAGGCGCTTGACCAGGCTCGCTTCGGAAAAGCGCGGCGGCGGCTGGGTGAAATGCTGCTCGGGCTTGACCGATTTGCGCGGCGTGGCGTC
>JAMNXK010000552.1 GCA_023653245.1 Tagaea sp. | reverse complement strand
GCGCGGCGGCGAAGACGCGCGCGTTCATCACCTGATTGTCGACCACCAGCGCCAAGGGATCGGCGACATTCGCCCCCGCCCCGGCCGTCGCCGCCGCCGCGTGGATCGCGATGTCCGCACCCGCGAGCGCGCGGTCGGCATCCGCTTCGCTCGTCAGGTCGGCGTCGATCCAGTCGATGCGCGGATGGTCCCAGGCCGGCCGGCGATGGCGCACGGCGACGACCGAACAGGCGGGATCGCCGGCGAAACTTCGCGCGACGTTGCGGCCGACGAAACCCGTGGCCCCCAAAACGACGATTCGAGTCATGGCGCGCAGTTTACACGCGCGCGGTCCGCCAGGGTCAGGCCTGGATATCGAGCTGCTGGCCGCGACCGGTCAGCGCGCCCGACGAGGTGTCGAACTGGTCCGACGCGGCCGAACGGATCCCTTGCGTGACGATCGCCGCGTTGTCGGCGTTCACTTCTTGGGTGACTTGCCGGAATTGATCGAGCTTGTTCAAGCTCGACTGCAATACCGGGTAGAAGGCGGCGGACAAGCCGCTCAGTCCGTTGGCTTCCATCGGAATTCTCCCGAAGGCGGATGCTTTCTGCGGCAAGTATCGCGTCGAATCGAAGACGAGTCATCAAGATTCGCGCTCAAGCCCTTCGTATCCCTTCATTTCTTCTTGGCGCGCGCCGTGCGCTTGGCCTTCTTGGCGCGCTCGATCCCACGCTCGATCATCTTCTCGGCGCCCTTGGCGTCGAGCCACTTGACGATCGTGACCCACTTATTCTTCTCCAAGTCTTTGTAATGCTTGAAGAAATGGGCGATTTGCTCGCACAGGATCGGCGGCAGGTCGTCGTAGTTCTTGATCCCGGTATAGAAGGGATGGAGCTTGTCGACCGGCACGGCGACGATTTTCTCGTCGGGGCCGGCCTCGTCCTCCATCAACAAGGCGCCGATGGGCCGCGACCGGATCACGGCACCCGGCACGACGCGCACTTGGCCGACCACGATCACGTCGACCGGATCGCCGTCGCCCGACAGCGTGTGCGGAATGAAGCCGTAATTGCACGGGTAGAACATCGCCGTGTGCAAGAAGCGATCGACGAACAACGCGCCGGATTTCTTGTCGAGCTCGTATTTGACGGGCTCGCCGCCGGCGGGCACTTCGATCACGACGTTGACGTCCGACGGCGGATTGGCGCCGATGGCGATCTTGTCGATATTCATGGAACTCTCCCTTTCGGGCGGGACCTTACCTCAGCCCCGGGCAAGCGCGCATCCTTTCGCGATGCGACACCTGCGCTCACTCCGCTTTTTCGGCCGCCTCGGCCTCGACCTCGTCTTCGGCCGGTTCTTCGACTTCCTCGTCGTCCTTCTCCAGGACCTCGTCGGCCTCTTTGCCGTCCATCACGGGGGCGTCGGCTTCGACCGCGACGGCCGGGACGAGCAGCGCCGGCTTGCTGCGGCGGACGCGATGGGTCGGCAGCGCGCGCGGCGGCTCGACATAGGCCGCCCCGCATTTCGGGCAGACCGGCTCGGGTTTGCCCAAATCGTAGTAGCGCGCCGCGCAGCTTTGGCAGGCGCGCTTGGTCCCCCTCGCGGGGTTGGGGTGGGTCAAAACTCGGATATCCTTTTCGTCGCGACGCGCCGAAGCGCGCGCCGTCGATCAGCGTTTCACGCGCGCGATGGTCTTGATGTCGCCGCGCGGCATGCCGGAGCTTTCGGCGATCTTGCGGTCTTGCGCCAGGATGAACGCCTTGGCGGCCCCCGCCGGATCGCCGCTTTCCAGCTCGGAAAGCGGGACTTTCCGGTTGGAACTCAGCGCGCCGTCGTCGTAGACGACGTCGAACAGGACGTATTCGCTAGTCTTGTTCTTTCGGGAGTTCAGCGCCATCGGGCTCTCCGCCTTGCGCCGGATCCGACGCCTTGGCTTTGCGTCGGGCTTCCTTCGCCTCGAGTTTTTCGAGCTTCCGGATTTCCTTCTTGCGCGCCCGCTCGGCGCGCTCGAAGCGATAATTCGTCTTGAACGCCATCGAATCCCCCGATCTTCCGCGCCCAATCTTCCGCGACCGCGAAATCACGAAGCGAAAAGGGCGGCCGAAGGCCGCCCCGATCGAAGTCAGCCGACGCGCAGATTGACCGCGGACGACTTGCCGTTGCGACCTTGCTCGAGCTCGTACGTCACCTTCGCGCCTTCGGCCAGATTGGCCAAGCCGGCGCGCTCGACGGCCGAGATGTGAACGAAAACGTCGGCCGCGCCGTCGTCCGGCTTGATGAAGCCGAAGCCCTTCGCGCTGTTGAACCACTTAACGGTGCCGGTAGCCATGTAACCCTCCGAAGAAAACATCCACGCGACGATCGCGCGGATCGCCAAACCGGATCGGGGAAAGTTTACGGAGGGCACCAGGAGGGGCCTTCAGGAAAAAGCCCAACCTGCTTGACGCTTGGGTTCATACAGGATGGTCGGGAGCATTACAACAGGAAACGCGATGGCGCCGGATCGGGCGAAGACGCTACTTTCCGCCGGATCTTCCGCCGGGACGGGGAAAGCATGCCGCCGCACGACCGATCGCCGCTCGACGAGGCGCTTGCCGCCGCGCACGACCATTGGCGCGCGGGCCGGAACGCGGACGCGTCGCGGCTGGTGGATGCGATCCTGGGCGAGCACCCGAGGGACCCCGGCGCGCTGCATCTGCGAGGTTTGCTCGCTTTGGCGCAAGACGACGTCGAGGGCGCGTGGCGGGACCTGGCGACGGCGTTGTCGATGCGGCCGGACTTCGAAGGCTGGCTCAACCTGGCGGTCGTGTTCCACGCGCGCCGGCGCCCCCTCGAAGCGCAGCACGCGGCGAAATGCGCGGTGGCGCTGAGCGGCGGCGATCCGCGCGCACTCCTGCAGCTCGGCGCCGTCGAGCAGGAATTCGGCGACGCGGCGAGCGCGGAAGCCCATTACCGCGCCGCGATCGCGGCCAACCCCGCGCTCGTCGAGGC
>JAMNXK010000047.1 GCA_023653245.1 Tagaea sp. | reverse complement strand
TGATGGCGCGCAGCCTGACGCTGTTCGAACGCGTCGCCCGGCTGGACGCCCAGCTCGACCAGGTTCACTGAACCCGGCTACCAATCCCGCCAAGCCTCGCGCAGCGCCGCGAAGGCGAGCTTCTTGGTTTCCTTGTCCTCGGCGATCAGGCCTTTGCGATTCCAGCCGCGCTGGAAACGCGTCTGGCGGCGCTCGGAACGGAAATCGTAGAGCAGCCAGGCGGCCAAGCCCTGCACATAGGGGCAGTCGCGCAAGATCGCGATCTGATCGGCGTAGAAGCGCGCCTGCTTCTCCTCTGAGAACAGACGCCCGTCATTGGCGCGCAAGCCGGCGACGGCGTCGGCCCCGGTTTCGCTGACCAGGACCGGCTTGCCGGGATCGGAATTCGCCAGCAACCGGGCGAGGTCCTTGGCGTCGGGCTCGTACCAACCGAAATACTCGTTGAGCCCGATCACGTCGAGCGACGCGGCCAGCCGGTCTTCGATGCGGAACTCCGCGCGGTTCACCAGACACGCGGCCGACACCAAGCGCGTCGGATCGGCATGCCGTGCCGCGTCCGCCAACCTTGCCATGAAGGCGAGGCGCGTATCGGTATCGGCGTTCTCGTTGCCCACGCCCCACAGCGCGACGCTCGCCCGGTTGCGGTCGCGCGCGATCAATTCCAGAAGCTGGTTCTCGGCGTCGGCATAGGTGTCCGGGTTGGCGAAGTCGATCGCCCAATAGACCGGGATCTCGGCCCAGAGCAGCACGCCGGCTTCGTCCGCCGCGCGCGCCACGCGCTCGTCGTGCGGGTAGTGGGCGAGGCGCAGGAAATTGCCGCCGAGCTCCTTCGTGTGGCGCAAGCGCCGGGCGATGTCGGCGTCGTTCGTGCAGCGCCCGGTCGCGACATCGTCCTCGTGCACGCAAGCGCCCTTGAGCTTGATCGGCGCGCCGTTGAGCAGGATTTGCGTGCCCGCGACGCCAAGCTCGCGAAACCCGACGCGTTCGCGACAGCGATCGTCGCCGAGCGTCAGTTCCACGTCGTAGAGCTTGGGCCGATCGGGCGACCACAAATCGGGGTTGGCGGGAAACCGCGCGCGCGCGATTCCGCCCGCCGTGCGGATGTCGTCGGCGAGCCCAAGCTCGGGGATCGACAAGCGCAGCACGGCATCGTCCTGGCGCGACAGCGTCGCTTCGACCTCGATCGCGCCGCCGCGCCAGGCGAACGCCAAGCGGCAGATATGCATGGCGGGAAGATCGTGGAGCGCGACCGAACGATGCAGGCCGCCATAGTTGAACCAGTCGAAATGCGACATCGGCACGCGCTCGTCGCGGCGCCGATTCTCGACATGCACCATCAGGCGGTTCGTCCCTGGACGCAGCGCGCGCGCGGCGTCGAGGCAAAAGGGCGTGGAGGCGCCGCGATGCGCGCCGAGGAACACGCCGTTCAAGAACACGCGCGCGGCATAGGAAGCCGCTCCGAAGCGCAAGACATGCGCGCGCCCGTCGGCGGGGCCCGGATGCTCGAAGTCGCGCGTGTGCCAAACCGCACCCTCGTAATGCTTCAATTCGGGCTTGAGCAGGTTCCAGCACGACGGCACGGGGGCGGTCTCCGCCCCTTCGGGATCGTAGTCGCGCGGCACCGTCCAGCGTTCTGGCGGCGCGTCGTCGAGGGCGAACCAACGCTGGCGCAAGCCCTCGTCGTAGGGATCGAGGGTCAGGCGCCACGCGCCGTCGAGCGACAGCGCGGGCCGGCCGCACGGATCGAGCAGATCGCGCCAGCCGATCCAGTCGCGCGAGAAGTCGCGCGCGTAGTCCTCGTCGTGCAGATGGGCGAAGGGATCGTCGGCGGTCATGGCGGTGGGGCGCGGTAGCCGATCCCGATCGAGCGCCGGAAGCGCCAGTCGCGCGCGCTGGGTGCGAGCACCTCGGCGGCCATGGCGATCGCGATCCAGCGGAACCAAGTCGCGAAGGTGTTGGACAGGCCTTGCGGCTCCTCGTAGCCGCGCACCCAGCCGTCCTGCCGGCGCGTGCCTCGCGCGACATCGGCGAAGCCGCCATCGGAGTTCTGCGCGTCGAGGATCGCGTCGACGATCGCGCGCAGCCAAGCGCGGGTTTGGACCTCGGGTGCCAGACCCGCGCGCAGGCCGTGGATCAGCACGTCGACGATATCGACGTCGATGCAGGCGCTATCGACGCGCGGCGGCAGCGACAGGCAATAGCCGATCGCCTTGTCGAAATACGGCGGGGTGCGGCCGCGCGCGTACCAGATGTGATAGTTGTGCATCGAGCCCGCCATGGCGTGGAGCAAGCGCAGCGGATCGGCGTGCTGGCCCACGCCCCAAAAACCGGTCGATGGCTCCTGCAGCCGGTCGTGCCAATCGAACAGAATGTCGAGCGCGTGGCCGATCTTGGCGCCGTGATGGCGTTCGGCGGCGAGCAAGAAGCCCGCGAGATTGACGATGTTGTTGCCCTCCTGCCAGGGATCGCGCAGATCGCGGTCGGCGAGCCAGGCCTTCAAGCGCAAGGGATCGAGATAGGGCAGGGCGAAATCGAGCGCCGGCGCGCGGTCGGGCGCCACCGCTTCGATCGCCGCGAGCGTATAGTTGGTGACATGGAAGTCGATATAGCGCCAGGTCTCGGCGGGATCGGGTTTCTTGAACACGTCCTCGTCGCGCATTTCGGGAATGCGGAACACGCCGTCGCGGCGGCGGAAGGTTTCGAGCCAGGCGACCAGCACGCTGCGATGCTCGGGTGCCGCGATCCCGATCTCGGGCAAAGCGCCGATGAGATCGGCGCACAACACCCCGTTATAGGTGCCCGGCAGCAGCACGCCCGGCCAGCGCCCCGGATCGTGCGCGGGCGAAATGCGCAGCACGCCCGCGGGCTGTCCCGGTGCCCGCATCGACGCCAGCCACGCGGCGGTTTTCGCGCGCGCGGCGTCGATGCGCCGGGCGAGCGCCGCCCCTTCGACGGCGTCCAGGGAAGCTTCGTTCATCCCTTCACCGCCCCCGCGGCCATGCCTTCCATCACCCGGCGCTGCGCGATCACGAACAACGCCGCCACCGGCAGCGTGGTCGCGAAGGCCAGCGTCATGATCGCCCGGAAGCTCGCACCCAGCTCGCCGTTCATGGTCAGCAAGGCGACCGGCAGCGTGAACGTGTCGGGCGAGCGCGAGATCACCAGGATCGGAAACCATTGCGACCAGTTGATCAGGAACGTGATGAGGGTCACGGTCGCGAGCACGGGCATGGCCATCGGCAGGATCACGCGGAACAGAATCTGCGCTTCGCTTGCCCCGTCCATCGTCGCCGCTTCGACGACCTCGCGCGGCAGCGTGCGGAAGAAGCGGTCGAACAGGAAGAACTGGATCGGGCCCAGCGCCAGGAACAGCACGATCCCGGCATAGGAGCCGAGCAGGCCGATCTTGTAGACCACGATATAGACCGGGATCACCAGCAGCATATAGGGATACATGATCGCGATCATGAAGCCGTGGCGCAGCCAGCGGAAGCCCGGCAGTTCGGGCCGGCGGGCGAGCGCGTAGGCGCCCATCGCCGTCACCACCACGCCCAGGATCGTGGAGGCGGCCGTGATCGCCAGCGAATTCGCCGCGTAGACCCAGATATCCACCCCGCCGATCCGCGCGATTTCCCGGAACGCCGACAGGTCGAATTGCTCGGGCCACAGCCGCAAGGGCTGGCCCAGCACCTGGCGCGGGCTGCGGAACATGCCCAGGCACATCCACCAATAGGGAAACAAGAAGACGAGCGAGATCGGCACGGCGATCGCGTAGAGCAGGGCCGTTTTGGCCGCCGAGCGGAGCGCGTGGGTCATCGCGGCTCGCTCCGCTCGACCAATTTGAAGGCGCCGAGCGACAGCGCGATCACGACGGCGAAAAGCAGCGTGGCCATCGCGGTCGCCTCGCCGTAGCGGCCTTGGTCGAAGAGCTGATAGGCGTAGTAGGTGACGAAATTGGTGCGGTCGGCGGGCCCGCCTTTGGTCATCACCACGACCACCGTGAAGGTCTTCAGGAACTGGATCGTGGCGTAGACGAGATTCACCACGATGGCGGGCCGGAGCTGCGGCAGGATCACGCGGTACCAGATCTGCCAGGCGCTGGCACCGTCGATGGCGGCGGCTTCCTCCAGCGCGCGATCGCGCATGGCGAGATTGGCGAGGAAGATGGTCATGTAGAGGCCGGCGTGATGCCACAGCTCGGCGATCAGCACGGCGGCCAGGACCGTGTCCACGCTCGAAATGCCGCCGAATGGCGGCAGCCCCAGCATGACGGCGGCGGCGTTGACCGCCCCGAAGCTGCGGTCGAACAGCCAGCGCCAGACCACGTAGCCCGCGACGTCGGGCGTCACGACCGGCAAGAACAGCGCGAGGCGGAAGAACATCGTGCCGCGCTTGAGGCGCGGGCTGTCGATCAGCGTGGCCATCGCGAGCGCGAAGGCCAAATTCGCGGCGACGGCCAGCGCGGTGTAAACCAGCGTGCGTCCCATCGACGCGACGAAGATCGGGTCGGCGAGCACGCGCGCGTAATTCGCCCAGCCGACATAAGTGGGATCGGCGCCCAGTGCTGTGGACGAGGCCGTGAACGAAACCTGGATCGACAAGCCGATCGGCCACAGGCCGAACACGGCCGTCAGCGCCGCGAAGGGCGCGACGAAGGCGTAGAAGATCCGGTTGCGCCAGGCGAGATCGATCGTGGCGGCGAAGGTCATGAAAAGACCGGCCGGCGGGACCGAAGCCCCGCCGGCCGCTCGGCGCTCAGTTGCGGCCCAAACGCGCGGCCAGTTCGCGCATCTCGCGCGCGGTTTCGGCGATGAACGGCTTCCAGTCGCGCGGCGGGCTGGCGATACCGGCCAGCAGCTTGCGATGGAAGGCGGCTTCGAGTTCCGGATAGAAGGTATGGATCGATTCCGGGAAATCGTAGGCCGCCAAGCGGTGCTCGGCGCGCGCGAAGTATTGCTGGCGCGGCGACAGCGCGCCGACGTTCAGGTCCTTGCGCACCGCCGCCCCCAGGAGTTCGAGCGACGCCTGTTGCGCTTCCTTGCCGAGCAGGAACTTGGCGAAGTCGAGCGCCAGCGCGCGGTTGGGCGAGTTCTCGGGAACCGCCACGCCGCGCATGCCGCCGATGACGACCGAGTTGGGCCGCCCGCGGAACGAAGGCCACGGGCCGGAGACGAAGTCGCCCCCCAGCGCGTTGGCGTTGTCCCAGCCGCGCACGTTCCAGTCGCCGACGCGGAACATGCCGCCGCGTCCGCCCAAGATCACCTGGTACATCTCGTTGAAGGAGTGGTTGATCGTGTCGGGGGCGACGAACCGGTACTCGGAGTAGGTCTTCAAGAACTCCTCGAGCACTTCGGCGTGCTCGGGCCGGTCGATGGTGATCTGGCCTTGCGGATCGATCAGCGTGTGGCGCAAGCCCGAGCCGAACACGAACAGATCGAGCATGTGGATCAGATCGCGCGGCCGCGCGGCTTGCAAGGCCATGCCGAACGTGTCGGGGCGGCCATTGCCGTCGGGATCGGCGTCGCGGAATTTCGCGGCGACGCGGCGCACGTCCTCCCAGGTTTGCGGGAATTGCTCGCCGACTTTGGCGAGCCAGCTGGCGCGCATGCCGAAGGCCATCTGCACGCGCTGGACGGGCAGGATGATCATGCGGTTGTTGAAGGTGGCGACGCGCAGATCGTCCTCGCCCAGGAAGCCCTTGTCGGCGACTTCGCCGAGCGCGGCGCGCAGATCCAGGATCTTGTTGGTCTGGGTCTGGATGCGGATGACGCGTTCGTAATTGTTGAAGATGAGGTCGGGGGCGGTGTTGGTGTTGATCGCCGAGATCACGCGGCCGAACCATTGGTCGGTCGGATAGCTGATCGAACGCACCGTCACGCCCGGCCGGGTCTTGGCGAATTCGGCGCCCGCGCGCTCGAACCACGCCACGCCGTTGTCGCCGAGATCGTGCCAGATCGTGAGCTGCTGGGCGCGAGCATCGCTCGGCGCCGCGATGGCGGCGGCGATAGCCGCAGCACCTAGAATTCGTGCGAGACGCATGGGTTCCTCCCTGGGTCCGTTTTCCGCGATTGGATAAGGTTGGGAAAACGTTTACCTTGCGTAGTGTACGCCCGTCGGGGCGGATTCTCAAGGGGGACGTGGCGATGACGCGCGGCGCATCGATCGGGCAGGTGGCCAAGCGGGCGGGCGTGTCGATCGCGACCGTCTCGCGCATCGTCAACGGCATCGCGAAGAAAGCGTCGCCCGAAACGGTGGCGCGCGTGCGCGCGGCGATCGCCGAGACGGGCTACCGGCCGACCGGGGCCGGCCAAGCCTTGCGCAAGGGCCATAGCCGTCTGGTCGCGGTGTTCGCGGGCAACCTCGCCAACCCGACGATGGCGGCGGTCGCCGCCTCGATCGAGACGGCGCTGCGCGAGCGCGGCCTGACCATGATGCTGTGCGACACGCATGACCGCGCCGATCTGCAAGACGAGTATCTGCTGGAGATGCGCGCCCAGGCCGTGCGCGCGTGCGTGCTGCTGGCGGCGGTGGACAGCGCGGGGCTGCGCGCCGCTTTGGCGGGAGCGATCCCGCTGGTGTTCGTCAACCGGCGCAGTCCCGCGCCGGGCGGCACGATCTTCGTCGGCATCGACAACCGGGCGGCGGGGCGCGAGGTGGCGGAGGCTCTGGCGGCGCGGGTCCCGAAGGGCCGGCTCGCGGTCGTGCACGGGCCGCTGTCATCCTCGGCGACCGCCGAGCGCGTCGATGGCTTCGCGCAAGCGCTCGCGGCGTTGCGCCGGCCCCTGGCGGCCGCGGACATCGCCACGGCCGGTGGCATCGACCATCTGGAGATCGGCTACGAAGCCGCCGCAGGGTTGATCGGAAAGCGCGCGCCGGCGGGCATTTTCTGCACCTCCGACCTCATCGCCTATGGCGCGCATCGCCGTTTGCGCGAAGCGGGCTACGACGTGCCCGGCCAGTTGCGCCTCGTCGGCTTCGACGACAATCCGCTGAACGATTGGATCGCACCCTGGCTCTCGTCGGTGCGCGTGCCCTATCGCGGCTTCGGGGCGGCGATCGCCGAATTGCTCGACGAGATCCAAGGCGGGATCGCACCCGGCGAGCGGTCGCTGGATTTCGAACTCGTGGAGCGCGGATAGCCGCCGCCGATAGCGAAGTCCCGGCGAATTCGCGCCTCATCAGCCCGTGTTGCGCATGCCCGCCGCGATGGCGTTGACCGTGAGCAGCAAGGGATGGCGCCAGCGCTCGCCGTTCTTGCCGCGCGCCTTGGCCAGCAACGCGGCTTGCAGCGCGTTCATCGCGTCGAGATAGGGTTTGCGGCGGTCGAGCGACGGCGCCAGACCCGGGCTGGAGGCGAGCGGATCGCCGCCCGTCACGCGGCGCAAGGCCTTCGACGCCGCCGCGAGTTCCGCGCCGATCGCCGCGAACACGCGCTTGGCCGCCGCCTTGTCGCGCGCGAGCGGCAGATAGAGGGCCGCGATCGGCAGCGAGGCTTTGGCCTCGGCCATCGCCGCGTTGTCGATCAGGTTGCGGAAGAACGGCCAGTCGCGGTGCATGCGCCGCAGCAGGCGCATGTTGCCGGGCGCCTCCTTCGCGAAGGCGGCGATGGCGCCGCCGATTCCGTACCAAGCGGGCAAAGCGAGCCGCGCTTGCGACCAGCCGAACACCCACGGAATCGCGCGGATGGCGCGGATGTCGCGCCCGGCTTGCGGCCGGTGCGACGGCCGCGAGCCGATATTGAGCTCGCGCAGCTCGTCCACCGGCGTGGTCTCGTAGAAGTAATCGAGGAATCCGGGCATGGCGACCAGATCGCGATAGGCGGCTTCGCCGTGCTCGGCCAGACGCGCCATCGCGCGTTCCCAATCGGCGGGCCGCGCGCCCTTGCGATAGGGCGGGCCGAGCGACTTCTTCAGCAGGCCGGTGAGCGCCACGGTGAGTTCGTAGGCGGCGGTGTCGCGGTTCGAATACTTGAACGACAGCACCTCGCCTTGCTCGGTGAATTTGAGCCGTCCGTTCGCCGCTTCGCGAGGGCCGGCGAGGATCGCCTCGTGCGTTGGCCCGCCGCCGCGCGCGTGGCTGCCCCCGCGGCCGTGGAACAGCACGTAAGGCACGTCCGCTTCCTTGAAGGCGACGGCGAGCTCGCTTTGCGCGCGGTGCAACGCCCAGGACGAAGCGAGGATGCCGCCGTCCTTGCACGAGTCCGAATAGCCGAGCATCACTTCTTGCGCGCCGCCCGCCGCCGCGAGCGCGCGCCGGTAGCCCGGCCGCGCGAGCAGCGCGCGCACGATACCCGGCCCGGCGCGCAGATCGGCGATGGTCTCGAACAGCGGGGCGACGCGCAATCCGCCGTCCAAGCCGGCGAGCTTGGCGAGGAACAGGACTTCGAGCACGGCGCTGGCGCGGTCGGCCATCGAGACGACGTAGGTCTCGACCGCTTGCGGCCCCAATTCGGCGCGCAAGACCGCCGCCGCGCGCAACGATTCCAAAACGTCCACGGTCTCGGCGGATAGCCCCGATCCGAGCAGCATCGCCGGTCCCGGGCGGCCGATCAGATCGTCCAGAAGGTCGAGGCGCTTGGCTTCGTCCAGCTCGGCATAGGCCGGCAGGCCCGGCACGCCCGCGACGATCCCGGCGACCGCGTCTCGATGCCGCTTGGCTTCCTGGCGCAGGTCGAGCCGCGCCAGGTGGAATCCGAAGGCGTCGGCCAAACGCGCCAGATCCAACAGCGCGCCCCCGGCCGACGCGCCGTCGCCGTCGTGCAGCAAGGCGGCGCGCAGCGCGCCCAGATCGGCGCGGAACGCGTCCGCGTCGGGATAGGCGTCCGCGGGCCGTTCGCCCCGATCGCCCGCCATGCGCGCCTCGGTCCAGACCAGCCGCGCGGCCAGACGATGGCGCACATAGGCGAGCTTGCGCCGATAGGGCTCGCGGCCGAGCGCGTTGGCGCGCCCGCCGAAGACGGCGGCGGCGAAACGCTTGTCGTCCTCGGCCAGCGACGCGGCGAACGCGTCTTGGAGGCGGATATAGGCGCTCGATTGGGTCAGGCGCTCGGCCAGCGCGTCGACGCGGCGCAGATACTCGCGCAAGACCTCGCGCGATTGCGCGCGCGCGGCGAACGACGTGGCCGCGGGCGTGACGTTCGGATTGCCGTCGCGATCGCCGCCGATCCACGACCCGAAGGCGATCAGCCCGGGGGACGCGACGCCCGTCGCCGCGTCGAGCGCGCGCAGCGTGTCGGCCAGCGCGTCGTAGATCGCCGAGCGGAAGAACAGCAGCCCGTTGGCGATCTCGTCGGCGACCGACAGCTTGTCCGCGCGCACCGTGTCGGTCTTCCACAGCGTGGCGATCTCGGCGCGGATCGCGTCGAGCGCGCGCGCATACGCGCTCCCGCGCGGGTCGTGCGCGATCGCCGCGGCGACCAGATCGTACAGCCGGCGATGCGCGCGCTGGATGGTCTGGCGGCGCGCCTCGGTCGGGTGCGCGGTCAGGACCGGCATCAGCGCGAGCTTGGGCAGCGCGCGCGCGAGCTTGGCGGGCGACGCGTGCGCGCCCAGTTTCGCCAGCGTGTCGGGCAGCGAGCGCGGCCAGGAAGCGCCCGCTTCGGCGCGTTCGGCCGCGCGCCAGGCTTCCTCGGCGATGTTGACCACGGCGAAAAACAGGGCGAAGGCGCGCGCCAATGTCGTGGCCCGGTCCGGATCGACCCCGTTCAGGCTCGCCGCGAGCTTCGCGACCTCGCCCGCCGTGGGTTCGCCCGAGCGCCGCAAGGCGACGAAGCCCGCCCGCAAGCCCTCGACCGCCGCGTAGGCGTCTTCGCCTTCGTGCGCGCGGATCGTTTCGCCCACCAAGCCGCCGAGCAGCTTCACCAAGGCGCGGAAACGGCGGTCCGATTCGGTTCGTTG